>JACMIS010000561.1 GCA_014381035.1 Armatimonadota bacterium | reverse complement strand
TTTCCCCTGCGGTGCTGTATTTCTGCTGGGGGGGACTGGTTCGGACCTTACCCGCGAATTTGCCGATGCCGGTTCCAACAGGCAATGTTGAAACCGGAATCGGCAAATTCACGGGAAAGGACCGAACCAGAACCACCAAGCAGAAATACAGCACCGCAGGTGAAATCGATCCAACGAGGCGTTGGCGCCGTCCGCGAAGGACAAAAAAGAAGAAAAGGGAAGGAAAATTTCAACTACGAAATGGTAGCAAGTTCTCGCGCCTGATCCTGGAATCGGTTGAAGCCGAGCGTTTGAAAGAGGGCGACAGCGCGGTCCGCATTTATCGGCTGCGTCGTCGTCACCTCGGTGTCGAAATCGCGCATTACGCCGGGTGGCTGGCGCAGCCGGATTAGTTGTTGTGCCAGTGCCAACGACTCTCGCGCGGCAGCGAGGCTCGTGCGACGTGCAACGGGAATCGCCTCCAGATTTTTGTAGATCCCTTCAATATCGCCGTACATTTCGAGCAGTGCCACCGCCGTTCGTGGTCCTATACCGGCGACGCCCTCGATGTTGTCCACGCGGTCGCCGACGAGCGTGAGATAGTCCACCGCCTGATCGGGGCGAATCCCTTTGGTCTGCCAGAGCGCGTTTACATCCAGCGTCACTTCTTTGTGAACGTCATACAGCGTGACGGTGCCGGAAAGCAGTTGCCACAGGTCCTTGTCGGGCGAAATGATACGGATGGGCGGGGCGGCACTGCCCGATCCGGTGACACGGGCAACTACGCCCGCGATCACGTCGTCCGCCTCATAACCCGCTTCCGAAAGTGCCGGGATGCCGAAACAATCCATCACCTCGCAAATACGTGGGATCTGGGCGATCAATTCGGGGGGATCGGGGGCACGTTCGGCTTTGTAGCGGGGGTAGAGCACGTCGCGAAACGTCGGACCCGGCAGGTCGAGCGCACCGACGACCGCGCCGGGGTTCACAGTATGCATCAACTTGAACAGCATCGCAGTGAATCCGTATACAGCGTTCCTGGGCTCACCGGTTGTCGGGCTGTGCATCGGGGTGCGCAGGGCGAAATACGCCCGGAACGCCTGCGCGAATATATCTATGATTACAAAGGGAGGTGTCATCCCTACCTATTTGGTCCGACACGCCCACTATTCCTGCGGCGACTCTGGCATGAAGCCGAAACGATCCCCGTGCCTAGAAAGCCGGTATAATCAAACCGTGGTACTTTCCGATACGACCGGGCGGGTGACGCTCCATATCCTGCATACCAACGATTTCCACGGCAAACTGAATGAATCCGGTGCGAGGCGGTTGCGCGATGCCATCGCCGCGCTCGACGGCGCACCGTACTTGCTCCTCGATGCCTGTGACGCTATCAAGGCGGGCAATGTCGGAGTCAACCCGTTCGGCGAACCGATCCTCGAAACCATGAGCGAACTGGGCTACCACGCGATGACGATTGGCAACCGCGAGTTTCACATCTGGCAGACCGCGCTGGAAACCAAAATCAATCGGGCGCGATTCCCTGTGTTGTCCGCGAACATGCGACCGAAAACCGAAGGCGATACGACCGTACCCGTTCAACCGCACGCCACTATCGCGGTCGCCGGTTTGACTGT
>JACMIS010000560.1 GCA_014381035.1 Armatimonadota bacterium | reverse complement strand
CGACCGTCTTGACAACCAGATATTCCCTGCTGTGTAACGTCTCTGTCCTTTATCGCTGGCACAGTGGTGAAAGCGGCGGTAACGGACCCGTCATCGAGTAGCACTTTCGCCGTTCCTGTATCTTCGGTTGTCACGTTCCCCGGTAAGGAGAGCAGAAAAACAAATAATGCTACCGGACAATTAAACATTGCAAAAAGGTTCTGGTTCTTGCTACAATAGCGCGGCTTTGCGGGCAGTATCGTTCGCCCCAAACCACGAAAGTTTTTTACGCGCATGAAGTTACAAGAGTTTCAGGGCAAAGCATTGTTAGCCAAATACGGTGTCCCGGTTCCTAAGAATCAGGTCGCCTCCACGCCGGACGAAGTGCTGGCGGCCGCGAATGCTATCGGGGGCAAGGTGGTTGTCAAGGCACAGGTACTCGCCGGTGGTCGCGGCAAAGCGGGCGGCGTCAAAGTCGTGGAGAACGCGGATGCCGCGAAGGCGTTCGCCGAATCCATTCTCGGCAAGGAACTGTATTTTGCGCAGGCGCAATCGAACCTCAAAATTGAAAACGTTCTGGTCGAAGAGGCTTTGCCGATAGCGAAAGAGTACTACATCGGCATAACAACTGACCGAAATAGCCAGCGCAATGTCTTCATCGTCTCCTCCCAGGGTGGCATGGACATTGAGGAAGTCGCCGAATCGCACCCCGACGCCATCGGGCGGTTCGCGGTCGACCCGTTCCTCGGACTGCGCGACTTCGACATCCGGCAACTCGCCAAAGACGGCGGCATCCCCAGCGACGAAGTCGGCAAACTCGCCCCGTTCCTGAAAACCCTCTACAAAGCGTACATCGAAGGCGACGCCTCGCTCGCCGAAATCAACCCGCTCGTGGTTACGACTGACGGCACGTTTATCGCTGGCGACGCCAAGATTGTGATCGATGAAGCGGCATTGTTCCGCCACCCCGAGTTCGCCGCCTATGCGGAAACCTCGGAGGAAACCGACGAGTACGAAAAAGAAGCAAAGCGACGCGGCATCAATAACTACGTTCACCTGTCCGGCAATATTGGCATCATCGGAAACGGCGCGGGCTTGGTCATGGGCACGATGGACGAAGTAAAACGTGCGGGCGGCGAACCGGCGAACTTCCTCGACATCGGCGGCGGCGCAAAGGCGGAATTGGTCCGGAACAGCCTCGACATCGTGCTGTCCGATAAAAACGTCAAGGGCATTATGATCAATATCTTCGGCGGGATCACCCGCGGCGACGAGGTGGCACGGGGCATCATCGAAGGCACGAAAACGTTGAACATTCAGGTCCCCATCGTCGTACGCCTCGCCGGAACGAACGCCGAAGAAGGTCTGGCACTGCTCAAAGACACCGACCTGATACCGGCGGCGACCATGCAGGAAGCCGCGCAGAAGATCGTCTCGCTGGTCGGCAACGACTAACCCCCGTGTTCCCGGAACCGGAAGATGACTACGACCGCAAAGTCATCGCAAACATCGAAACATACGGATGGCATGTGGTAATCGTACCGGAAGATGACGAGGGGGCGGGGTTCGCATACACCGTCGGGTTAACCTACAGTTATGGTCATGCCGAAATCATTCTGTTCGGGCTTCCGCAAGATGTGACACATGCGGTGCTCAACGAAACCGGCGACCGCGCGAAAAGCGGGACACGGATTGCGGCGAACACCTATGTCGAGGGATTGCTGGAAGGTTACGATTGTGGCTTTGTCACAGTACACAAGACCCAATACAGGGAATATCTGGGACAGTGTCGGTGGCTGTATGGAGGCAACGAGTTCGATGCCCTGCAGTGTGTCTGGCCGGACATGTGTGGTCTGTTTCCCTGGGATGAAGGTTTTCCAGAATCGCTGAGAATTAAGCAACCAAACTTAGGAAGGGGTTACGCAGAATGAAGTTGAAAACCGGACTGAAGTTAGGTATCGGTGCAATCGTCGTCTTCGCGGCGGGCATGGTGTTCGCGCAGGCGGGGAAGACACTTTATATGAATGGCAAACCCGTCTCGCGCAGTTTGATAACGCAGGGTGGCAAGGTATACGCGCCCATAGCCGACATCGCCAAGGGGATGGACATGACCGTGATCCAGAAGCCGGACGGATTTGAGATCGCCCCAGCGGGCGGGGCGAATCAGGTCGGCGGTCTGACGGGCAAAGTCGGCGATTTAATGAATTCGGGACAGTTCACATTCAAGGTGGTGCGGGTGCAACGTGGGGAAACGTATACGAGGCAATTTGACGGAACAACTACCGAAAATGCTCCGGCCGGTGAGGATATAGTGGCAGTTGTCTGTCGGCTCAAAAACGCGTTAAAAAAACCGGTTATGCTCAGTCTGACAGGCGGAGAAGTCACCGCATTGGCGGATCAGGAAGAGCATTCGTTCCAGCCGTATACCGGACTAACTCGCGATGTCCCTAACGGTTTCGGTGGCTATAAGGCACTTCCTGGCGCGGCGGCAGATTTCGCTATCCTGTTCCATGTGTCTAAGGCGACGAAGTTGAAAGACTTTGTGTACCAGATTGACACACTCGGTGAACGCGACGTGAAAAAGACGATTTTCCGTGTTTCGCTCGCGGATGCGGGGACACCGTAGGCGTGACGGCACGACACGGATCTGTCATCACACTCACCGCGGCAGTCGCTCTCATAGGTGGCTACGCAATCGCTCAGTCCGGGTTGACGGTCTCGGTCAGTGGACGACTGGCGTCGTCGGATGTGATCGAACAGGACGGCAAGGTGTATGTGCCGATCATGGACGTTGCGAAAGCGTTCAACCGGTCGGTGGTCCGCAATGAAAAAGGCTATGATCTCGTGCCGATCACTAGCACACAATCAGTAGTCGCAAGTGGACCGACCACGGTGAACGGTCTGAACGGGGAGATTGGCGCGGTTCTGAGCAACAGGCAGGTGACGATACAGGTTTTACGGGTCGTGCGTGGCGATACATATGTTTCCGCGATCACTGGCAAGACGTTTGATGCGGAACCCGATTCGGAACTGGTCGCGGTGATTTGCCGGATGCGAAACACGCTGAAGAAACCACGCCAGTACGATTTAGGGTACTTTAAAGGTGGCGACACCGCGCTAATCGACGCGACCGGGAAATCGTTCGTGCCGAAAGCATGGGACCGGAAAGAGCCGATAGCGCGATTACAGGCAGGGGCGGGCGTGGATTTCGCGGTGATTTTCGCGGTGCCGAAGGGCACGCCACTAAATGATTTTGTGTACACCGTTCGACCGAATGATTTCGACCGGACGATGCGACAGGACAATTTTCACGTGTCGCTCGCAATTAAAAAGGACACGGAAAGCACGACGCAATGATCTTGACGACCGGATAGGCACGTCAAACTATCGCATGAGGATTATTTATTATGGCTACTTATGAATACAAGGTTCTGACCTCCACCGAGATGGAAGAAGACGAGGAAACCGCCCTCAACCGCCTCGGTGCTGAAGGCTATGAATTAGTCTCCGTAACGGTCTCACAAATGACCTACGTCGAAACCTCCGAAGAGGAAGAAGACGAAGGCGAAGAATACACCGAAGATGTAGTGACTTACTACTTCAAGAAATCGAAATAGGTAATTGGGTGGTTAGGTGATTGGAAATTAGGTAGTTGACTGCCCCTGCGTCTCGACAACGGCATCATACCTATCCCCTAACCACCTAACCACCCAACCACCCAACCACCCTAATTTATGAGCATACTTCTTGATGAGAATACGCGGGTTGTCGTTTCCGGGATTACCGGGCGCGAAGGCTCGTTTCTCACCGG
>JACMIS010000559.1 GCA_014381035.1 Armatimonadota bacterium | reverse complement strand
CCGAACTCATCTGCTGTTGTCGTGCTACGGATCAGGTCCGCAGTAACCAGCGACGTGAGATTCAACGTCAGGGGGAACAGTTCCGACAATGGATTCGGAACGGAGAGCGATAGATCCGGGAAAAGGGATAAGTTTTCAATTTGGGCAAAGCTGGTCGCGACAGAGCCGGTACCGATAGTGGACGTATTGATCGTATCCGCTTGAAGCACAGCGAAGGCATTGACCGGCGTTCCCGTTGCACTTGCCTCGACATCGGCGTTGAGCAACTGGTTTGTCAAAGCAACGTTGCTACCGAAGAGGGGAAGGTTAGGATTGTCCACGATGGTAGCACCAACTCCTACGAGTGTTGCATTGATCGAGACTCTCGCTCCATAAGCATCTCCCGCATAAAACTCGGCAGATACCGGTGACGACGCGATTGCCAATCCAGCGATAATGGCGATTCTACCGATCAAGGATAGTTGTGTCAGTGCAGTTTTCAGGGTCAGTGTTTTCATAAGGTCCTCCAGGTGTCGATTGTACGAGGGTTTATCCGTGTCATCGTTTGGAAGATGTACTCCGGGGTTGGTTGCCGCTCTGACGGGATTGTAACTGAGTACCTGAAAACGCGCATCTAACATAAGTCGGGTTTTTCAATTAGCCCTTTTACCTGATTTTCAGCTCGATTTAATAGCCATAACTTAGCCTTTCGGATGACTCTTCAACTACACTATACTTTCGCTACATTAGTAGAGGGGCAAACAAAAAAGAAGGTCACAGTAGATACTGCGACCTTCTTCCTTTTGTGCGTCTTTCAACGTATTTGGGTGCGGGAGCAAGACTCGAACTTGCGACCTTTGGGTTATGAGCCCAACGAGCTACCGACTGCTCCATCCCGCGTCAACAGGAAAAGTATATCACGGTATGCGGCATAGTCAAGCGCGGGGGACTGACTTCTATGAAATCAGCACCGGTTATTTCATCGCGTTGGGAAGGGAATGATACAATGTGCCGCCCATGAATACCGCTCATCCAAACGTTACGACACCACAGAGCGACTTCGTTCTTTTTTCTTTCGGTGCCGATGTCAAACTCGTCGCGGAGGCGGAAATACGCGAAATCTTCCCGCACATCCCGCCGTTCTTGTGGCTGGAATCCGACCCCGGTGAAGAGGCGGGGGTCGCTCTCGCCGCGCTTCCCGTAAACTTCGAAGCGTGCGTGTCACGCCTGGACCGGACCCGCCCGATTTTCCTGCGCCATCTTTCCCCCGTACAACGAACGGTGGCGTTGACCGGGGGAGAGCAGGACATAGCTTCTTTACAACACGCCGTCGGCGAGTTGTCCGCACAAGTTGACCCGGCACAAACCATCAGTGTGCAAACCCGGCTACTGGGTGACACGGTATCCCGCGAGTATACACGAACCCACCTCAACCGCGCGCTTTTCGAGGAGGTCACGCAACGTACCGGAGCCATGCTCGACGCACGCGCCCCCGAACAGGTGGTTTCCGTTTGTTGTACGGCGGATACTGCGTTCATCGGTGCGTCCCTGACCCGGCAAAATCGCAGTCCGTGGCCCGGAGGAGAGCGGCGGTTCAAGCGAGAAGAGGGGCAAATCTCCCGGAGTGAGTTCAAACTACTGGAAGCACTGGAAGTATTCGGGTCCGAGTTGCCGCCAACCGGGATTGCGCTGGACATCGGGGCGGCTCCCGGCGGATGGACACGAGTTTTGCGTCAAAAGAATTTGCGCGTGATCGCGGTAGACCCTGCGGATCTGGACGAGCGACTTCTAACCGACTCCGGTGTGGAATACATCCATCACGCCATCCAGTATTATCGCCCGACCGGATCGTTCGACGTTATGGTGAACGATCTGACGATGGATGCGCGGGACTCGGTGATTGCCATGCTTGCGTTGCGCTCGTCACTCAAACCCGGTGGTATCGGGATCATTACATTAAAGTTACCCCGACATGAGGTGTCGGGGCAAACGTTGCTCAAATTCGTGCGCACGGATATAAACCGTCTTGCCAGCGGATTCACCGTTGTCGGAGCACGACATTTGTTTCATAACCGGAGCGAGATCACCGTCGCACTGACTACGCTACCGTAGCCACGGTTTGACGACCCGCAGCTCGTAGGGGAGCAGGGAACGCCGGAACCGCCACGGTGCGGTTGAACCGTGCCAGTTTTGCGTCCGCTTCCTGTGCTTCGCGCTTATCCCAGATGAAGTCCGCCTCGCGCCCCGGAATCCCGGCTTCCTTGAGTTGCTGGCGAGTGATCCCGAGATCCTCCAAAACCGGGCGATAGATCTTCGTCAGGTATACTTTGGGTGTGTAGATTCCAGACGCCTCAATAGACGCGCCTCTTTCCGTCCAACCAGGTATTAATGCCTGGGCGGGCATGACAAAGTTTTGAAAAACGAATTTAATATCCGCTATGGTCTCGTCCGGCTCTAGCTGGAGGTATGCCTTAACGCCTTTTCGGAAGAAGTTGTAGTGCGCCGATTCGTCGGAAGACACCCAGCGGAGGGTCCTCACGAGTGCTTCGTCGCCTTCCTCCTCGACGCGCCGACGTAAATTCGTGTAGTTCAAGCCGGTCGCCATCTCCTGAATCATCGTATAGATGATCATCTGACGGGGAGACTCGAACGGTAAGTCCCATTCGGCACCGAGTAGTTGCTTCTCGAACTCCCGCACTTGTTCTTCCGTCCGCTTGCCGGATCGGATCAACCACTCCTCCAGAACCATGCTGTGCTTCGATTCCTCATAGCCCCAGTTGGCTTGGAACATGGCTCGCCCGCGCGATTTGCGCACCAGTTCCATGATCTTATGCGTGTAATCCGGAAGAAACATCTCGACCGCCGTGAACGATTCCACGATAAACGCGGTGGTGTCGGAACAGTTCTGCGTTGTCTTTTCCCACGGAATATCCCGCTCCATGTGCCAGCGACGTTTCGCTTCGGCGTTCGCGAAATAGCGCAGATAATTCTCGTAGAACATCTCCTCGATTTTGGAAGTGACCGTTCCTCGCGCTGGTGCGAGTGCACCATCATCCGTCTCTCCCGCACGTCCTTCGGTCAGGATTCGCTCGATAGTTGTGGCTTCCAGCTCAGTCAGATTCGTTGTAATTTGTGCTTCGCTATCAAACATGATTCATTATGCTCGTTCTATGATTTGCGTCGGAATATCATACCGATTTTTCTCTATACTGTATCATGCCGCCGCCATCACCTTATGGGACAAAAGTCCTATCCACTATAAGACTTTCATTGCGAAATACCGAAACTGAACTGTGTTTCGGCACACGAAAGGAAACCGCCACTAATGGACCGTCACCCCACGCTACTTGATCGCAACACGAGCGTCCTGCTGGTCGTAGACATGCAGGAACCGTTTCTCCAGGTGATGCACGGGCGCGACGCCCTGACGGCAAATGTTGTCCTCCTGTGCAAGACGGCCGCGATTCTGGGCATCCCCGTGCTGATGACCACACAGAATGTCGCACGGATGGGGCCGGTCATACCATCCGTAGGACATAGCATACCCAATTCGTCCCGAATCAAAGGCGGAACCGCCCCCCTGCCCATCATTGACAAAATGAGCTTCTCCTGCGCCAGTTCCGAACTTTTCGAGCGGACGCTGAGCGGGTTGGCACGGAAGCAAGTGGTAGTTTGCGGTCTGGAAACCCACATCTGCGTGTCACAGACCGCGCATGATTTGCGCTACGCCGGGTATCAAGTCCATGTCGTCGCCGATAGCGTTTCATCACGGACGATAGAAAAGCACAAACTGGGCATGGAGCGAATCCGCGACGCGGGAATACTGCCCGCCGCCGCCGAAGCCGCTGTTTATGAATGGGTGCGAGAAGCAGGCACCGCTGAGTTCCGCGAAGTGTTGCCTTTGGTCAAATAGGGAGTAGGGGACACATTCTATCCGACTCTGAAACCTGTCCCCTATGGTATCCTACGGGAGCGTTTCCCACGAGTTCGTTCGACACCGGCGGCGCAAAACAAGGAGCGGAAGACTTATGACACTAAAATGCAGGGTATTTATCGCGGCGTTGGCGACCGCAAGTATCATCGTACCGGGGGCGGTAGCGACACAAGCGCAAACACCCAGCAGCGGGCAAACGAGAACGGGTGCGCCAGTGGACCCGATGGCGAACTTGAAGGCGAGCCTGAAAGCGCGGTTCGGATTCACGGAATCACAGGCGAGCACCGCAATCGCGAAGGTACAAATTATCGCGAACTCGTATCGCCCGAAGTTCATCGCACTGCAAAAGAAGTATGGGACAAGCCCGACTGCGGAACAACGCACGAAATTCCAGCGCGAAACTATCCCGATGATCGCCGAGATCAGCAAGAAAACCAACGCCGTTTTTCTGTCCGTAGCCACAAAAGAGCAACGCCCCAAGGTCATGGCGCAGATGAAGATAGAGCAACAGCAGATAGAAAAGATGCAAAAGGGCACGAAGCCATCGGGTTAGTGGTTTGTGGTCAGTGACCAGACTTAGCGGCACTTCTCGCTCCCCGGTCACTGGCCACTGACTATTCTAAATATCCGGCAAACTCTTCTATTTTGATGCCGGCGTAGCGACGAAGCCGCGACAGTATCTCCGTGTCATAGTCGTCTAGAGTGCCTGCTGCTCCGTAATAGTGAACCGCGTAATCATCGAACCCCAGATCAGCGTACAGATCAGCTAGGAAGCAGAGATACGCCGGGTTTTCCGGGGTGATCTTGATCGCTTGTCGGGTTGCGACCGCCGCGTCGCGGGTCATACCCGTCTTGCGATATGCCGCCCCCAACCGGACCCCGTAGTAAGCATCATAAGGAGCGAACATCGTGGCTTGTTGTAGCTCACGTATCGCTTCCTCATCCCGCCCGGCACGCCCATAAATATCGCCCAGCCAGAAGTGATAAAAACCGTCCTGCGGCTTCAAATGTGTCGTTTCCTCAAGCTCCGAGACAGCCGCTTCCAGATCGCCCGACTCCGCGAGCGCGTCGCCTAATTTATAGCGATAATACGCATTCTCGGGCGCGAAACTGACCGCTTTACGAAACTCACTGATCGCTTGTTGTAATCGTCCATACCGTTGGTACAACTCGCCGAGAGAAAAATGCGGTTCGGCGCGACGCGGGGACTGCTTGATGGCGCGTCGGTACTGCCGGAACGCGTTCAAACCCTGCCCGGAATACGCATACGCATCCCCGAGAGTGACCCGCCCGGATACATTCTCATCATTGCTTGCCGAAATTCGCACCGCCTCACGGTAATGGTGCAGGGCTTCCGAAACCTGTCCGTTTTTTAGTTGCGTTTCCGCAAGTTCAGACCGCTCCTCGGACGTGAGCAGAGCCTCGCGACGCTCGTTCTCCTCGGTGTCCTCCAAAAGCAATCCGTACCCATCGGTCAGCCGTTCGGGCGAGTCTTCTTCGTCGTACAGATCGGTGTCGGTATTTGCATCCGCCGGTTCTTCGGGGGAAACCTCTATCTCCAATTCATCATTCATAGTAGGGGGGCCATCATCCATCTAATTGGTGGTCAAAACGCTTTCTTGCTGTCAAGCAATACGGTAACAGGACCGTCGTTTATCAGGGAAACGTGCATGTGAGCGCGAAAGACGCCGGTCGCTACGCGTATGCCGCGCTCACGCAAACCGTGTACCACCGCCTCGTAGTATTGTACCGCTTCTTCGGGTCGTGCCGCACCTGACCAGGACGGACGCCTTCCTTTGCGACAGTCACCGAGCAAGGTAAATTGGGAAATGACGAGTGCAGACCCACCGGTCTCGTGCAACGACCGCTCCATGCCGGTCTCATCGTGTTCCACCTCGGGAAACAGGCGAAGGTCAGCGACTTTGCCGACGATGTAGGAAACGTCGGTGTCGGTGTCTCCCGCCTCAACGCCAATAAGCACGACGAGACCTGCCTGGATTTCGCCGACGACGGTGTCGGCGACAGTCACACTCGCAGAAGAAACACGCTGTAAGACGGCACGCATGAGTACGATTGTACCCGGATTAACGCCGATCACTTTCGATGACGACGGTAGTTCCAGTATCTCCGGTCAAAAGATACACCCGATGACTGGTGGATACGATCAAGGAAAACCCCTGTCCGAGGGTTCCTGCGGAGGAGAAGCCACGTTCCAGTGTCGCACGATGCAGGAGCGTGTCGTCAATCCCCGTGCCCTCATCCCGAACCCAGACTTGGACTCGCCCGGATGTCGTATCGACACAGATTTCAGCGGTGCCGTTTTCCCCATGTACCACGGCATTGAGCGCGGCTTCCGAACCGGCGATAACCAGTTCCTCGATTACGGAAGTTGCCAAGCCGGCACGTGCTCCCGCAATCCGGATTCGTGAACGGACGTGGAAAAGTGCGGATGGCGTCAACGGTAGCGGTTTTTCCATATCCATGAGCGAGAGGGGCGAGGGCAACTCCTCCTCGGAATCACATATGAAAAGGTGTTGGTCAGTAACGGAGGCGAGCACCTCGCGCACAAACCCACGTCGCCGCTGTTCTACGGCAATCAGAGCGGCCGATAGCGACAGCCGCTCTTCTTGCAGTCGGACAGATTTGTTCTCCGCAAGGCGAAGATAGGAGGCGCACACTATCGCTCCGAATGTCAACAGAACCACCTCGGTAAACCGCGCCACCTCGGTAGGCAGCCGGAAGCTTCCGAAGTAGCCAGTGAAGCAAAGAAAGGTGATCGAAATCAATGCTGTCAAGGTTCCCGAAGTGCAGCTAAAAAAACGAGTGATAACGAAGCATGTCAAGAGAGACACGAGCGGTACTAACGGATAATATACAGTCCCTTCAGCGACGATAAACAAAAACAGTGCGAAGACGACGATGCTGGCAACGATTACGGGAGTGACGAGAATATTTTGCGTCGAACCCTGATGAATAGACTTGTCTGACGTGAACGATTGTCGCGGTACGGAACCCTCCCAACGTTGTAAAAGGTGCCGAAACGGGGAGAACTTGCTCCCAACCAGAATTGCCACTGTTGTTAAACCCTCTAGAAAGGATGAGTCGTTGGCGAACGCAGTACTGTTCACCCAACGGCGACGCGATAACCCCGTATTTATTCGGGGACATAACCATTCGTCGTGGGCGACAAACAAAAAGTTGTTATGCTTTGCGATATATTTCCACAGGTCGGGCGAGAACCGCAATTGTCTACCGATTATTGGTTCCGCTTTACAACTATCTCGGAGGGCAGGGGGACATATGGTCGGTCTGAATGATGTGGAGTTGGCACGTACGGACGGGGACACCGTGAAAAGGATCCCGGCAGAGCGTTTCCATTTCCGGGACCCATTACTCTCCGGGCAGAGCTACCGCGATGCTAAATCGGTCGGATTTCGCCCAGGGTCAGCGGCAAACATCAATGCCATCGTTGCCCAGCACGTCCCCGTATAGGAGATGTATTGCGAGACGCCGTGCGGGAATCCTGTGTCCAGATAATTGTTCACCGGGATTGCCCTTTTGTTGATGAACCACGAGCCGTCATTATCTTGTGTGCGCACCAGATATTCCACGCCGCGCCGGTACGTGACTTCTGTCGTTTTTACGCTCCCGCCTATGTAGAGGGCGTACAGGGATTGCCCGGTGGCATAGGGGTCACTACGAGAATAGCCGGGAGGTGCCGCTTTGGCATCGGAAAACTGTGCCCAACCGCCGTCGGGACGCTGGACCGACCGTATTTCAAATACCGCTTTCGCGATCTCACTTTCTGACGCACCCGCCCATTTGAGAGCCAGCAAGCGGAAAGCACGATCCTCGCTGTTCGTCGCCGGTGTCGCGATCAACCATGCCCTCGCCTTTGTGATCCGGTCCCTCCGCTCGACTGCCAACTCAGTGGGCAGATACACGTTCAGGGCGCGAATCGTGTAGGCTGTCGCCATAAAGATGCTGGACTGCGCCGGTGCCCGTGCGAACCCGTATCCCCATGACCCATCCCCTCGCTGTTGCCGCGCCAGGATAGTGGTCATTGCCGCCGTCGCCTCGCTGGTCGGAACGCCATGCTGTGCCAGTCCGGTGAAACTCACACTCACCGCAGGGGCGAATTCCTCCATATCAATAGCGGGAAGATGTTTATAATTCTCCGGATGCGGAAGGATCTGGCGAATACCTTCGATGTGGCTTTCCGTCTCGTTAAGGACGGCTTTTTTCTCTTTCTCGACGCCGAACTTATTGATGAGGTAGCCGTAGAATTTCGCTGTCCCGGTGGTAATCAGACCGACCCCTTGATGGTGGCACGAGTTACAACCGACGGTGCCGGTGAAATTTGCCGTCGTCTTCTCGATCAGCGGCAGACTGCGGTTTACGGCTTGCCGCGCTTTTGTCGGCAGATCGACCGCTTTGGTGGTCGCAGCAACGCGGATACCCGACTCGACAACACTCGCAAATGCGGAATATCCGTGCCCGCCCGCGATTTCGCTCGCCGTCCGATTTTGAGCATCGCGCAGCGTCGTGACAGCCCCCTTCGCCTTCAATAATCGGGCGATGTCCGCGTCCCCGCTATATCGGGCAACCAGCATTAGCGCGGTATCACCCCTTTTATCTTTGGGGTTGACCTGTGCTCCCGCCGCGAGCAGTCGCTTGACCACATTCGTATGACCATTCAGCGCGGCATACATCAACGGGGTACGCCCATACGTGTCGCTCACATTGACCTTCGCCCTCGCGCCCAACAGGAGTTGCGTAGTCTCCATCTGTCCGCGCCGACTGGCATGCATCAGCGCGGTCATTCCCATCGCATCGGCATCGTCTATCGCCGCCTTGCGGGCGATCAGCATTTTCAGGACTTCGCTGTGTCCCGCTTCCGCCGACGTGATCACCATGTTCGTTTTGTCGGAGCGGTTTTTGCTGAATATCGCGCCGCTGTCGAGGAGCCGCTTGACGATGCGAGGATTCCCCCCCATCTCGGCAGCCTCCAGCGCACCACCGTAAACCGTGTCCACCTGAAAATCGGCTTTGTTTTCGAGCAGGGTGGCACAGGCAGCCTCATTCCCGATATAGGACGCCCACATCAGCGGGGTGATCCCCAGCCAGTTCGTCCCATTTATCTTCGCCCCGTGATCCAGAAGAGACTTGATCCGGTCCGGATCGTTTTTCTTGATTGCGGTAAACAGGTCGGGTCCCAACGGATCGCCCGGAGGCGGCCCCGGCGCGACTATTGCGGGATCGGCATCGGCGGTCTTATCGCCGGGGAGCTCCGCCGCAGAGATCGTGTTACTTGTTGCACCGAATAAAGCATGAAAGCCGACATTGGCGATTGGAATGCGTTTGAGTTTCATTAATCAT
>JACMIS010000075.1 GCA_014381035.1 Armatimonadota bacterium | reverse complement strand
GAACGAATTATTTCATACGCTATCTGCAAGAGTTGCTCGCGTCGCTGCGCTTTACTCATCCGCCTGGGCATTTTCATGGTGCTTCCTGACTCCTTATGGGACCGAAAGATTCTTTCGCGTTCGCTTGACAAACCAGTCCTCTGCTATTATACTACCTTTCGTAAGTTACTTTGTGTAACTTATGAAAGGTAACTATATGGCGCGCGATGGAGGATGTCATGAGTAATATTGGCGAAGCATCGATCATCGGTTTGGGAGCGATGGGATTTGCCCTTGCCCAGACTTTACTAGATCGCGGGCATCGTGTCACGGTCTGGAATCGAACGGGTGCTAAAGCAGAGCCGTTGATTCAGGCGGGCGCAAGACTTGCCCCCGATATTTCCGCGGCGGTCGGTGCCAGTCCAACAATTATTGTTTGTGTCACTGATTACAACGCGGCACGTAGCCTGTTAGCAACAGAAGAAGTCGCTAATGGCCTCGCAGGAAGGGTGCTGATTCAGTTGACTACAGGCACTCCCTAGGATGCGCGGGATGGAGAGGATTGGGCACAGAAAAACAATACCGACTATATCGATGGTGCGATTATGGCGATCCCAAGCGCGGTCCTTTCTCATATGTTCGGAGGGCTTTTGGGTTTTTACCATGGCGCTCACATCTTCGAGTCGGAAGGTATTCGCGTCGATGCGCTCGGTTCCATGATTTCTATTATCGCTCCGGTTATGGGAGAGATGGTTTTAAAAGATAGCAATGCGATCCAAACGGAGGATTACAGTAAACCGGAGAGCTCACTCGAAATCTGCTGGAAGGGATTAGAACTGATACGTAAACAAGCTCAGGAATCCCGGATCAATTCCGAGTTCCCCACGTTCGCCGCGGTACTCTTCCAAAAGGGAATGGTCGCAGGGTACGGCGACGAAAAAGCTCCGGCTCTGATCAAAGTGTTACGCCAGAGCGCGTGACTCGAAAGGTGTAAAGAACGATGATAACAAAGAGCGAGACACAACGGAATGTATCCGTTATCGGGCTGGGTGCGATGGGTTTCAAAATCGCCCAGTTGCTACTCCGCCAGGGGCATCCCGTCACGGTTTGGAATCGGACTCGCACAAAGGCGGAGCCGCTAGTGGCGGAAGGAGCGACTTTCGCGCAGAACCCTGCGGACGCTATCCGCGCCAGCCCGGTCACGATTGTTTGTGTTCATGACTATAAAGCAACGAGCGATATTTTGGGAGCCGAGGAAGTAACGTCCGTACTGGACGACCGGGTTCTCGTTCAACTGACCACCGGCAGTCCACAGGAGGCGCGAGAGTCGGAAGCTTGGGCGAAGAAGTACGGTGCGCAGTATCTCGACGGGGCTATCCAGGTGGCCCCGGATCAGATGGCGCAACCGGACACGACAATACTCCTGTCCGGCGCAAAAACCGCCCTCGAACGGAGTGAGCCGATTCTCCGTGTTCTTGGCGGCAATTTGACCTATCTCGGAGAACAAATCGGTTCCGCCTCGGCGATGGATGTGGCGACGCTGTCCTGTTTATACGGGGCGTTGATCGGCTTTTTTCATGGTGCGCTTATCTGCGAAGCGGAGGGTTTCAGCGTGGACACGTACGGCTCCATCATCGCGAGCGTGGCACCGAGTTTCGGGGAATTCATGAAACACGAGGGTGCGGTCATCCAGTCCGGTGACTATGCCATCTCGCAAAGCCCGCTCCGTATCTCCGTCGGGGCGACGGAACGAATCCTGCAGACCGCTCACGCAACCGGGATCAGTACGGCATTCCCGGCACTTGCCTCGGACATCCTACGGAGAGCGGCGGACGCGGGTCTCGGGGACGAGGAACTCGCCGCAACAATAAAGGTGCTACGTCAACAGAATTGATCTGCACCGCACCCCGGAGGAGGTCGCGCAAGCGGTCCTGTTCCCCGCCTTCGACGCCACCTTCACAACCGGTGCCAGACTCGTCGTTGACGGCGGGCTTTCTCTTTAAGCAACGGGATGACAGGCGTCGAACCTACTTCATTCCGTCTATACGGCGGGTGCATCCTGATATGGCGATGTCGGGGCGTTTGCGGGAGCCGTCCGGAAAGCGAATCTGCACGCCCGCATATTGCAAACACTGGCACGGTATATCCCCCGACACATCGGAGCGTGTCGAGTTTTGTATTCGGAAGATCGCGGCTTGGTGACGCGCCACCGGGAAAGCTTCGAACACCGGAATACCGCAAACCAGTTCCAACCGTAAGCCGATGGCGTCCGCCTCGACGGACAAACGTTCAAAGTCAGGCGTACTGTGCTTCCTCCCCCGCACTCCTGATCATAGCTCGATTATATCGCCAGCGGTCGCAGGCGGGGGATTGACGCGGGTCGTTATTCGCGGTAGCCCAATCCGGAAATCGCCGACGCGTTTACGCGGTCATGTCACCGGGAGCGCGTCCGCTCGTTTTGGAGGTAATCGCGCACCACTTCGATGGAGTACAGGTCGCGCACCAAAAACGTGCCGCTACGCTCGGTTTCCAGCTTCGCGACTACCGGGCCATTCTTCTCGTCTTCAAATAGAATCGAGAACACGCGGTCCATGTTTATCCAGCGGGTTGGGTCTGCGGCGGGGTCCATGGGATACACGCCGCCGAACGCACCGACATGATATGCCTTCACTTCAATCCAGGTCATTGGTTATT
>JACMIS010000558.1 GCA_014381035.1 Armatimonadota bacterium | reverse complement strand
TTGGGCCAAGCGACCGTCGGCAACAGTTCCGCGAACGCTGTCGCGGGTAACTTCGTCGTCGGGCAGTTCGCCGACGGCACCGACGAGCGGGCGTATCTGTTCGACTTCGGGACTGCCACATTCACCGACCTCGGCACGCTCGGGGGGCAAAATTCCGTCGCCCGCGCCGTGACGGCTTCCGGGATCGTGGTCGGACAAGCCGACGACGGTATCGAGCAACGTGCCTTTATCTATGACCGTGCCGGGGCGGGAGGCATGGAAGATCTCACCACGATATTGAACGCTCAATCGAGCGGTTGGACTGTGCTGACAGACGTGTACGGCGTGACCGACCAGGGCTATCTCGTCGGTAGCGGCATCAGGAACGGCGAAACGCACGTCTTCGCTGTGCTTCAGCCGGTGCCCGCGCCACCCGCCGCCGTTTCGCTTATCATCGGTGCCGGGACTGCAATGCTTGGATACGGGATACGTCAGTTGCGCCGCGCCAAGACGATGAAGAACAAAAGGCACGACGACCGACGGTATACCATCGGTCGCTAGTAAGGAACGGTTTGAAACGCGACGCTTCGCGCTTGGCACCGAACCCGGTCTAGCGAGAAATATGGCAATGTTATACGACACGTTAGGGCGTCTGACCCAGCGTACCGACGGTGTCGGAACATAAAGCTGTTCCTACAACGACGCGGACGCTCTGACGAGTTCCGCAAGCAGGAGGGCATTTCGCCGCTGTTTTGAAGGTAGGTACGCCGTCCGGGGAGCACACCGTCAAAACCGGATTGATGGTGCCCCCCGACGAAGCGTTTCCCGATCAGGTACGTAAAATGCTCGGCGGCGGACCGCGCCGTGCCTGGATCGAGTCGAAACGACACCCCCGGCGGTGACATACGGGTGTGAAATCCTGCATAGTTCGCTGATGCCGGGCACGTATCAATGCTATAATTACACTGTGTTGAATAATAGTATTCGTTTATGGCTTGGGTATTTAGTGCTTGTTGTTTTATCACTCACAGGGACAACCAGCGGATGGTGTGCGGCGTCGGCAAACGCTTCTAATGGTAGTGCGGCGCGAACGATTCCGCAGGAAGTACCCGCGCCGGTACAGATCGAGGGGCGTGCGACGGAATTAGCGGCGCGTTTCTTCGAGCCGCTTTTAGCGGAAGCACAGACCGACATAGTACGGGCGACTTTGCTACATCAACGCGGGGTTTTGTACCTGCGATCCAATTACAAGCAAAAAGCGATTGCCGATTTCAACAACGCCCTCTGGCTTCTCCCAGAGAATCATGAGGAGCGTCTTGACCTCCTTTTCCATCGGGCATGTGCCTTCCTCTTGCTTCCCAAACCGGATGCACGCGCCGCGATCAAAGACATCAACGTTTGCCTCGCCGCGGAGCCGAACGACCCCGAAGCCCTGATCGTCCGCGCCGATGCGTACCGTAAACTGGGAAGACAAGCACTCGCGGACGCCGATATAGATCGTGCTATCCTGCTCGCGCCGAAAAGTGATCCTGCCGTGCGTGCGCTTCTTCAGAATGCCCAGAGCGCGACACGGTAGCGACGGTCGCAAAATGTCTGGCGAGCCGGTAACATAGTTCGACGTGATGCCGAAACTCCCCCACGCACTTTGCAACATCGCCGCCGCTGCGGTCCTCACCGGCGCGGCAACGGGTGCCGCTTGCCAACCGCCTCTCGCATCACCAACAACTCAACAGGTCCAGATATTACCCGCACGAACGCCTTCCCCGCTCAAGAAAGTACCAGTCTCGCCCGTGTCTCGCATGCTGGAAAACGCCAGAAAGCAAACGAGTCAGACCCACCTCTATGATCCCGCATATGTTTCACTCACCTACCCAAACGGCGATGTGCCGATAGAACGCGGTGTCTGCACCGACGTCGTGATACGTGCGTTGCGTGCCTCGGGGATAGACCTGCAAAAACTGGTACATGAGGATATGCGCCGTAGCTTTCGCGCCTATCCCTCGAAGTGGGGGGCGAAGCGTCCCGATCCCAACATAGATCACCGGCGCGTTCCGAACTTGCAAACGTACTTCAGGCGGCATGGAAAGTCGCTACCAGTCACACAAAACAAGGGCGACTACCGTCCGGGTGACATCGTTTCCTGGAAACTGCCGAACGGTTTGGATCATACCGGCATCGTTTCCGACGCCACGGTACCCGGTCAAACCAGAAACGCCGTCATTCACAATATCGGCCGTGGCACCGAGCAGGAGGATGTTTTGTTCGCATGGAAAATCACCGGACACTACCGGTATTTTGCTCCGTAGTGCGTGTCGAAATGTCTCTAAAATGGTTGTCACCTTGGGTAGACATAGTTTCAGCCATGCGTCGTTTCCCTGATATACTTCCTCTATGCCCTACAACGACTTTACGTATCCAAGCGTTTTGACCGATTTTAGCCTCGGACTGGTCGAGGGGGCGATCTTTGCAACGGAGGCGGCTCCCCTCACGCTTGCTCCCGAGTTCCTGCAACGTATCACAGCAAGTGCGACACTCGCGCAAGCTATCAGCACAGAAAAGGCACGCTCAGAGTTTATTATCGCGCCGATTTTGCTTGAGTTGCGCCTGCTGACAACTAAGCCGTTCGGTCTCTTTTCGGGTGTTGAACTCAGAGCCGATGCCAAGGCTGGATTAACCGGTATCTGTGACTTTCTAATAACGCGTCAACCCTTGCAAACCGTGGTTCGGACACCGCTTCTCGCTCTGGTGGAAGCCAAGAACGATAATTTGCGAACTGGTCTGGGGCAATGTATCGCGGAAATGTTAGCGGCTCAGATCGTGAACCAAAACGCCCCCGACGCTGCCGACTATTTGAATCGAAGCATATACGGTGTTGTGACGACGGGAACGCTCTGGCAATTCCTTAAACTTGACGGGCAAACGCTGACCATCGAACCAACAGAGCACACATTGACGGATCTAACGACAGTGCTTGCGCTACTGCGGCAAATCGTGGAGCACGGCTAATGACTTGATTTCGTCGAGCGATGCCAGAGTCCGCGGGGGCAATACAGAGGAGCAACAAACATATGGTAGTCATCGTGATGGGTGTGTCGGGGTCGGGAAAGACCGAAACCGGACAGGAGTTGGCGAAACTACTCGGCGGAACTTTTTTGGACGCCGACGACTTTCACTCACCTGAAAATAAGGACAAGATGAAGCGGCACATTTCGCTCACCGACGAAGACCGTGCCCCGTGGCTGGCGCATCTGCGCGACATTGTTGCGGACGCGCTGGAAAAGCCTGGTCATACCGTTCTCGCCTGCTCCGCTTTGAAACTCGCTTACCGTTACCAGTTGCGCGTAGACCAGAAGCAGGTGCGATTAGTGTACATCGATGGCAAAGCCGCCGACATCGCCGAATACATGAAGACGCGCAACCACGAATATTTCTCGGGATTGGACATGCTGATCAACCAGTTATGCACGTTCGAGGCGTTGCGCGCGTGGGAGGAAGCCGTAGTCGTCGAGCGAACCGGGGATTGGACGGCGATGGCAAAAACGGCGCGGGAACAGTTAGGCGTTTGAAGCGGCGACGATGATCTCGGTGCGCACCGAATTCGCGATGAAGCACTGCTCATGCGCCTCGTGATGTAAGCGCGACTCTTCTTCGGGAGTTGGTGCGTTCTCGCCGCCATAGCGGATGCGCGGGTACAGGGTTACCGTGCTGACCCAGGCGACCCCCCGGTCGTTCTTCGTCATGATCCCGACGGCGGTATCCTGATACCCATCCACGACGATTCCCGCACGCCCCGCGAGATACACGAACGTCAGCATGTGGCAGCTCGCGATAGCGGCGACGAACGCTTCCTCGGGATCGACGTTCGCCGGGTTCGAGTACGGCACACGGACCACGCTCGGCGACGGCGACGCGGGCACGGTCACGCCGCCGTCGAACGACCACGTGTGTTCGCGGGAGTATTTGCCGCGCAAAAAGTCGGACGGTCCCCCAATCCGCTCCCAGACGATGGTTGCTGTATGTTCGGCAGTCATACCTTTCAAAATCTCCTGATGCTCTGCAAGCATGTTCGATATAATAAGCGCGGTATGCCTGCTCTGGACAAGTTTCATCATATCGTCAAAAACGCTCTGGTCAAAGATGGTTGGACGGTAACGGATGACCCGTTGTCGCTACGATACGAGGATAAGAACCTGTTTGTTGATTTCGGT
>JACMIS010000557.1 GCA_014381035.1 Armatimonadota bacterium | reverse complement strand
GGGTACCCGGCGCCTTCGGCGGGAACCCTGCGGGTTTACCGGAGCGTTCGGTTTTCTGGCGAGCGAAACGCTAACGTCTCTTCCGCACCCGGTGCGTCCGCCGAAGGCGCCGGGTACCCGCTTGCGGGTGGGAACCGTTCACGGCCCGACAACCCAACCAACAAATCACCCGACTAAAAACGCCTCGATCTCCGCGCGGTGCGGCACTGAGGGTTGCGCTCCCGCCTTCGTCACCGAAAGCGCGGACGCCGCCGACGCGAACCGGCACGCGTCGGCGAGCGGTTTGCCCTCCACCAGCGCGACGGTCAGTGCGCCGCAGAACGTGTCGCCCGCCGCCGTGGTGTCTACCGGGGTGACGCGGAACGCAGGAATGTGTTCGCGCAAGCCGTCCCCGCTCATTACGAACGCGCCATCCGCGCCGAGGGTCACGATCACAAATCGCGGTCCTTTTGCGAGGAGCGATTCGCCCGCCGATTGTGCCGTTGCCCGGTCAGTGACCGTGATTCCGCTCAGTGCTGTCGCCTCGTTTTCATTCACGACCAGACCGGTCATCGCGGCGGAAACGGGCACATCAAGGGTCCGCGCCGGGGCGAAGTTGAACAGTACCGGCACCCCGGCAGACTGCGCCATCGCCAGCGCGGACAGCGTGGTGTCGACCGGAATCTCCATCTGCATAATGATATACGCCGCCGACTGAATCACTTCGGCGTTCGCGACGATATGTTCGGGGCGCAGGGCGTAGTTCGCGCCAGGGGCGACCGCCAGATAGTTGCGCCCTTCGCCGTCGAACAGCACCAGTGCCGCGCCACTCGCCACGTCCGGCGCGACAATCATACGCGACGTGCCGATACCATCCGCCGCGAAACTTTGCGTCATCGCGGTGCCTTCCGCGTCCGCTCCGACCGCATTCAAAAAGACGACGTTCCCGCCTGCCCGCGCCGCCGCGACCGCCTGATTCGCGCCCTTGCCGCCCCACGCCTGCGAGTACACGCCGTCCGTGACCGTTTCGCCGACGGCGGGTAGATGCGGCAACTGCATGATCCGGTCGGCGTTCGAGGAACCGATAACAACGATCTGGTTTTTCATTTGCTTGATGCCGGACTTCGGACCGTGAACGGTTCCCGCCGAAGGCGCCGGGTACCCGCTTGCGGGTGGGAACCGTTCACGGTCCGTCCCGAAATCACCCCACGATTTTATACTTTGCTTAAGAGAGTTTTAGTCGCCGCTTCCACATTTTCCTGCCGCATCAGGGACTCGCCGACTAAAACGGCGTGTGCGCCATGTTTCGCGACGGTGCGTATGTCGTCGGGCGTGAAGATACCGGATTCCGCGACGGCGACGGTTCCCGTGGGAAGCAACGGAATCAGGTGCGCGGAAACATCGAGCGACACCGCGAACGTGTGCAGATCGCGGTTGTTGACGCCGATCAAACGCGCCCCTGACTCCACGGCAAGGACGACTTCGGCTTCATCATGCACTTCGACGAGTGCATCCATCCCGAGTGATTCGGCGACATGGCGCAACTCGGCAAGACGCGCCGCCGAGGGAATAGATGCCACAATCAAGAGAACGGCGTCTGCACCGGCGAGCCGCGCCTCGGAGAGCGGTAGAGGGTCTAAAACACAATCCTTACGCAGTAGCGGAAGCGATACCGCCTCCCGGATCGCGCCGAGATAGGAAAGGCTTCCGCCAAAATAGGTTTCGTCGGTCAATACGGAAAGGCAGGACGCCCCGCCGCGCTCATAGGCTTGCGCAATCGCTACGGGATCGAAATCCGCCCGAATGATCCCTTTGGACGGCGAGGCTTTCTTGACTTCGGCGACTAGTTTTGTTGCGAAGCCCTCCCCCCTCCGGGGGGTGAGGGCACCGCTAAACCCCCGTGTCGGCGGCAGATCTGCGCACTGCTCCGCGAGTTCGCGACTG
>JACMIS010000556.1 GCA_014381035.1 Armatimonadota bacterium | reverse complement strand
GCAATGGAAAGCCGATGGCACACATAGAGTTGACGTGGACCCGCCCGGCAGCTGCTTCTCCCGCAATATCAACAAACAACGGCTACCGTGATGGCACCCTGATCAAGTCGGGGGTTACAAGCACTTCCTGGGAAGACATGGGCGTGTCCTCCGGGCGAACGTATGCTTACCAGGTGAGCGGCGTCGCCGCCGATGGGCGCGAAGGTTCGAAAAGTGAGACTTCCAGCGCAACGGCACCGTTCCCACCGACCGGCGGTTGGACAGCACCGACAAACCTGCGCATCCAGGGAATATGGGCAACACCGGCGAACCGCCCGACGGACGTCCTGACATGGGACTCCGTCCCCGGTGCCGTGCGCTACAACGTGTATCTGTATGATAGACTCATCGGTTCCAGCACCAGCGACAGCACATTCACGGTCCCAGTCGCGGATTACTATAAAAGCTTGACGTACACCGTGACCGCGGTGGATAGCAAGGGGGACGAGACCCTGCCAAGCAATATTGCGGGGGCACAGGGTAGCCATAATCCTGCCTATCCGCCCAGCGCGCAAACGAAGCCGCCCAAATCGCCCATCACCCTGCGTGCGGCGACAGAATGGAATGCAGGCGGTCCCCGAGTACGCCTGACATGGCTCGGTGGCGCGGAGGCTTACACATACGACATCTACCGGGACGGCAAAAAAGTTGCGAAAGGTGTGTGGGGACAGATCTGGTTCGATAGCAATGTCCGCCCCGGAGAGCAACACACCTATGCCGTGACAAGCGTCAACAAGGCATGGTATCTACCAGTCGAGAGCCCGCTAAGCTCGTCGGTATCTACCGTGGTGACGGGTCAACCGATCCTCAATGCGGCGGCACGGGTGGCGATAAAGAAGATCATACCGAACGATGATAGCGTAATGGTTCACTTCGACGCCGTCCCCGGTGCGCTGGACTATCGCGTCTCCGACGTGACAAAACCCGGTTCCTATAAATATAGCGCGGGTTCGTTGAGCGTCGAAATGAACGGGTTGCTACCGGGCAAGCTGACGAATCTGATAGTGGAAGCGGTGGATAAACTCGGTCCGTTCCAGAAAATGGACGGGATGCTCGGTCCGGGCGCGACGACCCACGACGGACACGTTAATGTGGCGATAAACGGGCTGGGCGATCCTTCCAATGTCCCCATCGTCCTTGCCGCATCCGTCCCTTTCAGCGTTTCGTGCCCGCCACGCACGCTGACCGGCTCGCAAGTGTTTTTCGACACATTCCGGGACAGCAAACCGTTCGTGCCCGCTCCAGTGCCGGCATCACTCCTTGTTCTGAATGCCAATCAAGCCGCCGCGCTGGAAAACGACCGGTGGAACATCTATAACGTGAGGGGCGACATGAAAACGTCCCGCGCCTTCGTTATGGGCGGGCATTTCATGGACACATTGTACGACGGTGGGACGCCGTATACGAGTGCTCCCCTGCACATGAGCAAATCCTCGCTGGTCATGCAGCCCAAGTCGTTCGCGGACATAGGCAACAACAAGGTGTTGCATGTCACCTTCGAGGTAGACGCCCACTTCAGTGCCCGGCGGTGGTGTGACGTGATTATCGCCGGAGCGGGTGACGGGCTGATGAATCCCGGATCGTTCTGGAGCGCGAATGAATTGCCAACGGTCACCGGTCAGATCTTTCGCTGGCAGATATTGGCGGATACACACCGCGCCGAGGTTTTCCGCGGCAAGGATGCGTCCGGCAACCTGATCGCCGTCAAGCTCTTCGATCAGCCCGACCCGACAACCTTCGACTCCCGGAACCACGGCACAAGTGATGGTCTACCAAAGCTCAACGGCACGCAACAAGACCTGGACAAGCGACACCGGTTCGATCTGTACATTTCGCGGAATCGGGTGCGGCTCATGGAGGAAGGCAGACTCATCAAGGACAACGTGTTTCCGAACGGCGTGACCTTGCCATTCAATCGCGCGACGGTCTACTTCGTCCATCAGGTCTACCATAGCGCGGCGGAGCGGGCGGGGGCGCAGATGTATGCCGAAAGCATCCCGTTCTGGATGAATCATCGCCCCTACGCCGACGAGCGGCATTGGGACAACATGGGATTCGAGGTGCTGAACTCGTTCCCCCCACTCACCCCGTAAGCCGGGGTATCGCCCGTGCGACGATTTAGTCGCACGGGCGATATTATTTCGTCAGGGCTAATTCCTGCCACATCGTCCCCGCGAAGCGACGCAAGTCCTCCGGGGCACCGTTCTTCGCTTGATCCGACTGGTCTACCGGGCGGAGAAAGCGCAGATAATAGACGGGCGTGTTCTTCTTTCCGATCAGGGCACTGGCGAGCAGTTGCGCCCGGATCTGGGTCGCGCTCTCGATCACTTTACCGTCGACGACGTAGATGTATAGCATGTCGTAGGCGGGTTTGTCGGGCAGAGTCGGGTTCACGATGCGACACGAGTGCGCGGGCAGATCTACCGCGCCCACAGTCAGCGGTTCGCTTCGGTCACTTTCGATGGTCCATCCTCCGCCGATAAGGCAGGAGCGTGGGTCATGCAGGGCATCGCGATCAGTCCCGCCGATAAGGACAAACTCAATCGGCGGCGTCGCGTCGTTCCCGGCGGACGAGGGT
>JACMIS010000555.1 GCA_014381035.1 Armatimonadota bacterium | reverse complement strand
TTCGCCCTGCCAGTTGCCGACGCAGAGGTCGAACTTGCCGTTGTTGTCGGCGTCGAACACCGCGATACCTCGCCCGTTTTCGTGCGAATCGGCAAGCCCTAACTCTTGCGCCTGATTCGTGTATGTGCCGTCGCCGTTATTCACGAACAGAAAGTTCGCCCCGTTCTCGTTCGCCGCAAAAATATCCATCGTTCCGGGCGGAGAAATCAAGGGGAGAGAAACCAGCGCACGACCGCCGGTGATCAGCGCGATTCCGGCGTCCTCGGCGGCGTCGTGCAGCTCGTCCATTCCGTTCGTCTCGTACAACCGGAACGGTCCCCCGTAGTTTGCGACTACGAAACTATACCGCCCGGTGCCGAATCGGTCTGTAGCGCATACCGATCGACCGGCGACCAGATTCACGCTATGATGATTCGCAGGATTCGTGAAAAGGTCGTGCCATGCTCCGTCGCGAAATGCGAACAGGTTATCACCGAATCGCTTCGCGCCGAGAAAAGTATCGGTGTTCAGGACGTAGATTTCCTCGCGCCCGTCGCCGTCCATATCCGCCGCCGCGACTCCGATCGCCTGGCGATTCGACGCGGCAAGTAAGGGATCGTAACGGTCTACGAGTTTCGTCCCATCCCATGCCAAGATCCGGTTCGGGAAACCGAAACCCGCGACTATAAACTCGAAGCGCCCGTCGCCGTCCACGTCGGACACGGCGACGCCGTAGCCGAGCATGGGCGGGTTGTATACGAACAGGTCGCTAACATCGGTGAACATAACCTAATCAGTGTACCCGACCGATGCTGGAAACCCTATTTCCCTGCAATCACCATCTACCGTAACGCATCCCGATTGCCAAGACGCACGATACGTGGCTCACCCAGTTCGATTTCATCCCAGACCATCCGATACGGAACTCCGGGGAGCAGGTCGAAACAGTTATCGGAAACCGCCGCATCGCCGTCCGCATCCAGACAGACGCCCCAGCAAAACACGTCACTGCGTAGCGTCAGGATTCCGTCGTATACAGTCATCTCAATCCCCGGTTCGCGCACCATATCGAGTTCGTGAAAACGGGCGAACAACGCGCGGTGTTGCGCGACGACGGTGCCGCTTTCGTCATACAGGACGCCGAAATATAACTGTCCGGGGCGGGGCGTCACGCCGTAGTTTTCTATGAGTGTCTTGCTGTTCGCCGGAATCGTCAGCGGTTTGCGTGCTATTTCCACGTGCTCTGTGCCATCCGGGTTGCAACTGGCGAGCAGAATACTGCCGACGAAATCGGCCGCGGTGTCGTTGACGCCGTACGCCGAAAGTTGCCCGTTCTCCTGCGCTGCAACGATGACCGAAACCGGTGCAAACGCCCGCCGTACCGGGTGAAACGCCAGTCTCTTGCGCCGGTAGTAGTCCACGATTGTCCAGCCGTGCGTCGCGGGCCACGAGTCGTTAAACATCCAGAAAATCGCGGCGGACGAGTCCCACATCCGGCGGCGATAGTTCGTGATGTACTCGACGATGCCCTCCGCCTGGAGCAGGCCGGACACGAACGCGTACCGCTCGTAGTCCAGCGTGAGCGGGTCCAGTCCGGTCCACAATCGCACTGTTTGATACGCGTGCCCGAGCGTGCCCGGTGCGGAATCGTTGATCGCGAACGGGTTGTCGTGATGCTCCCACGAGGGCGAAAGCAGATGGCGCTGGTTTTCCGGGAGGAAGTCACGCAGGGTCGCGGGTGTCGAGCATCCCAGTACGCCGCCTTCGTTCGGGAATCGGTCGGTGTGCGTCCGGTACGTCCACCAGTCCGCGCCACCGCTCGCGCCGAGCGAAACGATCCACGGGTGCTGATCGCCCTGCGACGGCTCACGCGGCGAGACCGTGCGGTCTGGCGAGAACGGCGAGGATATCCAGTAGAAAACATGCGCGGCTTCGGCGGCGGCGATCCGCGGCAGTTCTTTGTGGAACAGGGCGTAATGCGGCGAGAGACGCTTCGATTTCTGCCATCCCCAGTGCCAGTCGCCTTCCTCGATCTCGTTATTCCCGCACCAGACGACGAGCGACGGATGGTGCGCCATTTCGCGCATCGCCCAGGTGACCTCGGTTTCGACTTCCACGACGAAAGCCGGGTCGTCGCCGGGATACTTGGAGCAGGCGAACAGCAGATCGTGCCAGATCAGCATCCCTTTCCGGTCGCAACACTCCAGCAGAGCCGGGTCGGCATACACGCCGCCGCCCCAAACGCGGAGCATGTTAAAATTAGCGTCCACGGCGAGATCGACCAGCTCGCGGTATCGCTCGGGCGTCACCGACGCATACAGCATATCGGCGGGGACCCAGTTACCGCCCTTGCAGAACACCGGGCGATCGTTGATGCGGAGGGTGAAGTAGAAGCCTTTCTCCGGGTGCGACGATTGGTCCACTTCTATTTTGCGAAACCCGACATGGTGCGTCTGCGCCTCGGAATTTTCGTGGCGGGCGAGACACGTGATGACGGGGTAGCGATACGCCTCTCCGTGACCGATGGGATACCAGAGACGCGGGTTCGCCACCGAAACGATGATTGCCTGCTCGGAGTCGCCGGGCGGCAGAACGGCTGAAACCGTGTGTCCCGGACCGTGTGGTTCCTCGCCCGGCAAAATGACCCGCATATACAAGTCGGCTTCCACGGTTTCCTGACCAGGGTTGTGCGCGTAAAAGGTGGCCGTAACCGTGCCGGTCTGTAGGTCGTCCGAAAGCGACGCGACGACTTTGACCTGGGTGGCGCGGGGCGCGTCGCCGTACTCGATCCGCACGTCGCCGAAGATGCCGACGTTCTGCAAGCGGCTTTGCCAGTCCCAACCGCCCTGCCATTGCCCTTTGCGGTGCCAGTGCCGCTTGGTAAGTAGCGACAAGGGTGACGGTCGGTACTCCGCGCCGGGCTTGTCCGCCGCATCGAACACGCCGGATTCTAGGAGCACTGCGATATGGTTTTCGCCGGAGCGTAGTTTCCCCGTTACGTCGAACCTTGCCGGGCGATGCGCGTTCGCGTGCCGCCCGATCTCGACACCGTTGAGATACACGACGGCGATCATTTCCATCTTGTCGAAAACCAGGGTGGCGGGTGTTGCCGGGGTCAGAGAATCCGGCACCACGAAAGTTTTGCGGTAGCACCACCACTGTTCCTCGACCCAGCGCGCTTTGAACGAGTTCAAGCCGGTCCGGGGATCGTCCAGTAAGCCGTGCGTCATCAACGTCTCGTGAACACCGCCAGGAACATTCGCCGCGAAGTTCAAGCGACCGGGGATCGTCGGCGCGGTCAAAAACTGTGGGTAGTCGTCGGTCATGGCAAGGTTCCACTCGCCAGCGAGGGAAATAGTTTCGTGCGTCATCGTGTCCACACCGTTCCACAGAATCGTGCTTATCTCCTGCTCTTCTCGCCAGATCGGGTAGGGGCTTTACGACCGATTAAAGCCGTAATCGCGTAACACGTCGCAGACTTGCAAACGGTACTCACTGTAGAATCGGTCGCGTCCGGCGTGTTGCGCGTCCTTATGGCGGGAGTGTTCACGCCAAACATTGACGGCTTCCTCGGACTCAAATTC
>JACMIS010000554.1 GCA_014381035.1 Armatimonadota bacterium | reverse complement strand
CGGTCTGGCGCGGAAAAGTCGGGCAGGTTCCCCTGGATGATCAGGACCATCGTCAGTCCAAAAATGTTGGACCACCATGTGTGGGCTGCCAGTAGTGGATCGGAAATGCTCAAGCCGTTGCTGTCTATACATTCTCCGAACGCTTTAACCAGACGCTCGAACAACGGTCTCCCGATGTCGTTGATATAATCTCCTGCCCGTATGCCGTGACGGTCTTCAGGACCGAAGAAAACGACGCGGAAATGTTGCGGGTGCGTGAGACCGAATCGGACCAGATGGCGGGAGGTTTGGAAAAGGCGTTCCTCGGGATTCAATGATGCCGCCGCGATGGCGTCGAACTCGACGGTGAGAAGTTCGAATGTCTCAAGACAGAGTTCTTCCAGGAGGCGCGACTTGTCAGGAAAGTATCTATACAGGGTCGCGTGTGCGTAGCCCATTTCTTCGGCGATGGCGCGCAGCGTCACGTTTTCGTAGCCCCGGTCCGAAAATAGCCTGCTGGCTACATCCAGTATGCTTCTCCGGCGTTGATCCCTGCGTTCCTCCTGACGGCTACTAGATTTGGTACTCATGGGTTCCTAGGATACCCGGTGTGTTGTATATCTATCCGCACGATAAGTTGATCGGGCGGCGGCGGTCTGTTCGATAGTCACCCATAAACGTACTGCGCAGACGGAGCGGCTTCCGGTGGTGATGGGTCGGGAAGGAGTTCGCGCCGCATCATGACTTCGCGAGACCGACCGTCAAAGACTACGCAAACACGCAACTCCCATATAATTTTGTTAGCACCTCTTGACATCTCGCCAAAATAGAGTTATAACACGCTATGAGAACGTTCTCATAGCGTGGGTGAGACGAGTTATCCGAAACAAGACCAGCTAATCTCTGGTACCGCGATGTCTTAGAAAGGACACTAGCAGTGAAGCATTGTCAAAAGACAGTAGTTTTGTTCGTAGGCGACACAGCATACTGTCAAAAATCAACACACTCCGTACAAACATCTGCATCACAGAAGCGTATTGCAAACAAAAGGTCGTCCGGTTTTACTTTGATCGAGCTACTGGTTGTCATTGCAATTATCGCCATACTGGCTGCGATACTTTTCCCCGTTTTTGCTCAGGCGCGAGAGAAGGCGCGCCAAATCTCCTGTCTATCGAATCTCAAGCAATTAGGGATCGCGACGATGACATATACACAGGATTACGATGAAACCTATCCAGGAACCGTCGTCTCCTGGAGCCTGGATAACCAGGGGTGGGGTCCGTGGTGGGCCGCCCTCCAGCCTTATGTCAAAACCAACAGCTACACCGAATCCGGGACTGTTTTGAGCTGTGCCTCCCGGACACGTGGCGACGGGGTCGCCTATGCGGCAAACCCCATAGTCGGTGGACGGGACTATACGCTGTGGGGCGGCGTCCACGTCCCGCAAAAAACCCTCGCCGCCATCGAATTTCCGGCGGATGTCATCTGGATCGGCGATGGAAATTACCAGTATGACGGCGGTGTTCCCACCGACTGGATCAGTTCCGCTGACATCGGAACACCCAGTGACGATGATGTGCTAACAGCGACCTGGTATCGGGACAACTGGATCAACACCGATTTCACGGATATTAATGCCACCACCTGCACCAAAAACTTCGGAGGACCCGACCCGTGGGTGTGGACGTGTAAAGGACCATCCTATCGCCATACGCGTTCGGGCACCAAGGCCGGTATTGCCAACTTTATTTTCGCTGATGGTCATGCCAAGGGGCTACAGTTTGGCAAAGTCGGTTTGAAGAATATCTTTCCGAAAACTTCGTCCTACCAAGGCTTGTAACCGTGCGTATCAACTCGCATCCAGTGCTACTGGCTCTGGATGCGGGTCTTTCCCGAGGAAATCCTGAATGAAGATTTTACCGAAACGGTTTGCAGGCATAGCCCGGCGTCGGGCATTCCCGGAAATTCTATCTCCGGTATTACTCATTGCTCTCGTCGGATGTACTGACAAGGTTTCCCAAACGACGCCGACGCCGCCCGTCACGACAAACTCACCCCGTCAGACAGCCACATCAAATCCATCCGAACTTTCCCGGGGTATTCCCGCCGATTCGAAGATGCCGGCAGGGGCGCGAGCCAATGTGGAACATCAGATGAAAAAGTGAGAAAACATTCGTGTTCAAAGGACTTTACATTGACCAGGACGGGAACGTCTCCGTGCGGGTCGAATCACTCCCGGATCTGCAGCCGGATGGAGTACGGGTGCGGACGGAGTTCGCTTCCATCAAACATGGCACCGATTTCAATAACCTCTTCAGTCGCCAGTCGCCGTTCGAGACGCAGCGATTCGATGGGAATCAGGAACTGTTCGTTCCCCTCGAAAACAGCGGCGAGAAAAGGCCGTTCGCCAAACAGTTCATCGGAAACGCCGCCGCCGGGACAGTCACCGAAGTCGGAACTGCGGTAACTCGTTTCCGACCGGGGGACCGTGTCTATGGCTACGCGCCGATTCAGGACACTCTGACAAAAGCGGAGAAAGACCTGCACTTACTCCTGGATGCCATGAGCGTCGAGGATGCCGTCTGCGTAGATCCCGCACTCTACGGATACGCTGCCGTGCGCGATGCGCGTATCTGCTTGGGAGATAACGTTACCGTATTTGGTCTGGGTGCCATCGGGCTACTGGTCATTCAGATGCTCGCCCGCGCCGGATGTCTGAACATCATCGCCGTCGACCCGCTGTCAAAGCGTCGAGAACTGGCACTGTCCTATGGGGCGACGTACGCGCTGGACCCGGCGAGCTGCGACGTCGCGCAGGAAATACGGGGGCTCGTGGGGCGCGGCGCGGACGTTGCCATCGAAGCCGGGGGGAGTTACCAGGCACTACGCGAGGCGATGCGGGCCGTGCGCCGTTGCGGGCGCATTGTGACACTCGGTTTCTACAAAGGGTATGGCACGCCGCTAGAACTGGGGATGGAATGGATGCATAACCGATTGGAACTGATCAGCAGTATGCCGACATGGGGTAACCCCTCGCGCGAACACCCACTTTGGAACGAAAAGCGATTGACCGAAACCGTAATCACTCTGTTTCAACGGAAAATGCTACGCTCCGGGGGCATTCTCGATCCCATCGTTTCATTAGATGATGCCGCAAGCACCTTTCTTGCTATTTATCGCGACCCGTCAAACAGTGTCAAACTCGGAGTCTGTTTTTGAAAAATTTCTCGACGATAGCAAATTTCCCTATACGACCACCAGTTGATTCAGGCATGGATGACCGACGGACCTCAACAAGCCATCGCAATGTCGTCCGAACGAAAGAATACGAGGAGCGCGTTTATGCCGGTGTTCTCGGGAAAATCATCGGCGTCTATCTGGGGCGTCCTTTTGAAGGGTGGTCGAACGAGCGGATCGAGCGTGAACTGGGCGAGATCCAGTATTTCGTTCACGATAGGTTGTCCATGCCACTGGTCGTCACAGACGACGATATTTCAGGAACGTTCACTTTTATTCGTGCGTTGCCCGAGAACGGTACCCCTCCGGATCTCGCCGCCACGCAGATCGGCGACTGGTGGCTGAACGCGATCCTTCAGAATCGAAGCATTCTCTGGTGGGGAGGTATGGCGATGTCCACGGAAAATACCGCCTACCTACGCCTCAAAGCGGGAGTAAAAGCACCCGATAGCGGGAGCATCGCCCGCAACGGCCGGCTGGTGGCGGAACAGATCGGCGCACAGATATTCATAGACGGCTGGGGGATGGTATGTCCCGGTAACCCGGAGCGGGCTACGGATCTTGCCAGGAAAGCCGCGAGTGTTTCCCATGACGGGGAAGCCCTATACGCGGCGCAGGTGATCGCGGCTCTGGTGGCACAGGCGTTCGTCGAGTCCGACCTGAGTGTATTACTGGATACCGCCGCCGCACTCATCCCGCGCGATTCGATCATTTACCGTTTGATACAGGAACTGCG
>JACMIS010000553.1 GCA_014381035.1 Armatimonadota bacterium | reverse complement strand
GCTGCAGAGGCGCAGATAGCCGGAACCGATACCAGCAACCGCCACACTGTATTCGACCAGTTGGGCCAACAGATGCAACGCGCCGTCACTTTCGACATGGGCACCGTTCCGGTAGATAAGACGTTCGCCGCCATCGAAGCCTCGCTGGATGCCCAGACTGCTCAACAACGCACCCGTGCGGAGCGAAAACCGGCGGCAGCAAAACCGTTGCGCCCCATCGAGATCGTCGAGGACATGGCTCTGATGACCACACCGCCACGAACGGCGCACTCCCCCACGACAATGTCGTATCTGCCCGGCAGATCGTCCGTTGAATCGTACATGATGTCCGGTGAGATACCGCTGGATCCGGGAGCCGGGGGGCGATCCATTCCGGTCAGCACGCTGGAGATCGGCGACATCATCGTTTCTACCACGAAAGAAATACCGTCACGGTTGATCCGGTTCGGGACGGGCGCCCCCATCAGCCACGCGATGCTTTATGTCGGCGGCGGGCAGGTAGTTGAGGCAATCGGGGAAGGTGTGGTGCAACGTTCCGTGGAGGCAGCGATTGCCGGTTCGTATCTCGCGGTCGCATTCCGCCACCCATTCCTGACGCCGGAGCAACAGTTGCTTGTGCGCGACCACATGGGGCAGCATGTCGGCAAACCGTTCAATTATGTTGGTATAGTGCGGCAAGCGGGCTTCCAACTGGACCGCCTGGTCTTTTGCGGAGGCAAGACCGGCGACGACTACGACCGTTGTGTCCGCTGGGTCGGGCAGGTCAACCTCGGTACGGCTACCAATGACCGGTTCTTCTGTTCGGAATCGGTGCTGAAATCCTATGAGGCAGCGGGCATCCCTCTGACCACGACACCGCCGAACTATAACAGCCCCGGCGACATCGCCGAACTGCACCAGAGCGGCATGCTGGCTTATGTCGGTCACTTGAAATACGAACCTTGAACCGGGCAAGACCTGTGCCGATCTATGTGAGATTACGCCCTGAGGGTTCGCGTGCGGCGGTGAATATAAGACGTTCAACGTAAAGCGGGAGAAAATTATGGCAAACCGTATACTGGAAATTCAAAAGCGGCTCCGACAGAAATATGAGAACAGTAGCATCGGCGGGGGCGGCGCGACCTCCTCGCCTTTCTCGCGACGGGTGCGCTCACTTTCCGATCAGAGTTTCGATCTGCGCTTCCCGGTCCCACTCGTGCCGCAACAGACCGGCATGTCCTGCTGGGCGGCGGGCGCGGCGATGGTCGTGGCGTGGCGGGAAAACTACTCCGCCGACCCGGCACGGATCGCGCAAGGGGCGGGCGAATGGGCGGCATACAGTAGCGGTCTCCATCCCGAAAGCACGACTATTTTTCCCGTCTGGGGACTGACACCGGAGCCACAACAGTCGTACTCGGTGGATGGGTTCCGTCGCTTGCTCGAAACATACGGACCGCTCTGGGTGGCGGGTGCGGTGCCCGGTCCACACATCCGGGTCGTGACCGGCTTGTACGGCGATGGGACTCCCGACGGGACGAGGGTGATTATCAACGACCCGTGGCAGAAAGGCATGGCATCGTTCGCACTGCCGAATGCGGGTGCGCAGTACGAAGAGACGTACCGGCAGTTCGTGACGGAAACCGAGCGTCTGGCGCGACAGGAAGCCGGAACGTTCCCGAACGCCATCTACGTCGCCCGGAGTACCCGCCCGCGAACATCCGGGGCGCAGTCACGCGGACTCAGTGGTTTCGCCTATTCCAACGGTTCGCGCAGGACATACCCCGTCGTGCCGAACTTCCGCGCCCGCGCCTTATCACTGCCCGTGGATTACGATGTCCCGCGTGCGGTTCCGGGCATCAAGAAACCATCGCCGATGACCTGCTGGGCGGCGGCGACAGCGATGCTGGTCTCCTATAAAGATGGAAGGTCCGTGACCGTCGAGGAAGCGGTCCGGCGTGCAGGCGGTCGTTACGAACAGGCGATGCGAAGCGACGCCGCGCTGACAAAAGCGGATGCGACTGACTACCTCAGCGCACTGGGGCTTTCAAGCGCACCCGCCGCCGAACTCAGCGTAGACCAGATCCACCAGATGTTGCGACGCTTCGGCGCGGTCTGGCTGACGCCGGATTACGCCCCCGCCTTCTCCCTGGACGCACGCATCGTGACCGCTGTTCACGGCGACGGGACGCCGGGCGGCACCAACCTGACGCTGCTCGACCCAGGCAACGGCGGCGAGGCGTCCGTCGCGTTCGACCGTTTGGGTCGCCTTTTCGAGCAGCAAACTCTCGCCAACCCGACGACGCAACTGATGGCGATCCACTGGCCCCCGGATACGCTGGGGACCGCTATCCCGCAAGGCACCGTGACCCAGTCTTCGTACCACCAGCGCACCCGTTCCCTCAGCAACCCGCTCAGCGACTGGGCGCACATCGTTTCCTTCCGCCCTTCCACTGCGACCCAACGGGCGGTGGTCAGTCGCACCAGTACCATCGGCGCGATTGTGGATAAAGCCCCCTGGTCGGTGCACAAAATCGAGGACGCTTACGGCGACGTGAACCTTGATTATTACCCCGTCCATGTGGCGCGCCTTCCGGCGAGCGGACCCGGTTCAGGCGGCGCGGCGGAACTACTGGCGCACATCCGCCGCAACATGAACAGCTTCGTGGACACAGGCATCTGCGAGTTCAAACCCTATGATCCGGAGGACGCGCCGGTTTGGACGGGAGCGAACCCGCTGAATGCCGTGGTTCATATTGACATGAAAGTGAACGTTGCCGGCTACGGTCTCAATCTGGACGATGGCGCGGTCGTTGTTTCCGAGGCGGCACCCGATCACTGGATTTTCTCCACGATTCACACGCTGGGTGATGGCGACCATCCTGTGAGCGGCAATCGTCAGTTCGGTTTCACATCCGCCCCGGACGGCGGGTTTCTCTTCTACACCAGGGCGGCAGACCGCCTGACAGGATTGGTAGACTACCTTGCCGCGGACGCGGCATTCGGCGCGGCGGATCGGCTATGGAAGAGTTTCCAGAATGCCATCGTGAGTCTCGTAAACGGAGCGGGCGGAAGCGCGACGGCACTCACACCGACATCGGCACGGCATCGCTGGCCCGCCGACGTGAGCGGCATCTATAGCCCGACTGTGCCGTGGTACCTCCCGACACCCTCGCCCATCGTGAGCGCGGGCTATTGACCGCACCCACGCACAAACCGGGCGGCACCGGATAGGTTCCTCACCGCTCCCAGATCGCCGGACGTTCCATCGCCCCCAGCGACGTTTGCACCGTGATTACAGGAAAGTCGGGGGCAGGAGTCAAAACGACGGGACCGCTCGCCGTGGCGATAATCGTGTCCTCGGTTTTCGTGCCGGTGATGGAGGGATTCCAGGCGAACGCCTGATTTCGTCGTACTGTCTCGGCGATTCCGGGTACCGCCTTGTAGTCGCGACCGGCATAACCCGTCGCGCCGCCCTGATGGTGCAATCGCCACTCATCGCCATAGCCGCGTTCCGCGTAGGCTTCCTGTCCTGCCGCGAAAACGTCGGCGACATTCGCGCCGGGTTTCGTGGCGAGGTTGAACACGGTATCCACCAAGCAACACGCTTCGTGCCGTTTTTTCAGATCGTCACCGATAGTGCCGAACGATACGATGCGCGTCGCGCATGCGATCAATCCGAACGCTTCGGCGCAGGTGACATACATCACCAGTCGCTCCACCGCTTTATCGGTCGGGATGGGGTGTCGGTACTTCGCGATCCGCTCATCGGAAGCCACCAGTGTCAAATACGGCGTGACGCCTTCGTCCTCCAGAAAGTGGTCCAGAACCGCGCCGACTTCGTGTTCCGTCATGCCGGGGTCAATCGCCTGCGCCGTGACGGTCATGGCTTGCCCCGCCACCACGCCGAGCCATTTATATCGCTCGATCTCGGCGGGTGTCAGTTCGTAACGTAGCGGTGCCAGTTCCCCATCACCGACCATCGTCAACTTCGCGCCGCCCATCATCGTATCGGCGGCAAGGGTGCCGCTCCCGACTATTTTCGCGGCTTCCGCACCGGGATTGAAGGAGTGCCACGGTCCGGTGATGAAACGGAACCCCTGCGCTTCCAGTTCTTCCTCCTCCTTGAGCCGCGCTTCCTCGATATTATCGCAAAGGATGTACTTGCCGCCGTCCGCCGTGTACAGCGCGTGTCCGACACCCCCATCGCTCCCCTTGACGACATGGTTGTCCCGCCCGCACGTTGCCCATGCAAAGTTGCGCGTGCCGGTAATGATCAAACCCGCGAAGTTTCGCTCCGCAACGAACGCAGCAATACGCCGGTCCTTCTCGCGGCTCTCTTCCTTTGTAACATCGAAGCGCATCTCAAAACCTCTTCATCCAAATTTTCGGTTAATTTCTCCGGTAGTGTATAGCAATCCTTTCTTTTGTTCGCCGGGCACTCGAGAAACGGAAGAAAGAACCGCATCTGATACAATCGAACGGGAGTGACGCCGTTACACGTCCGGCCGCACCGGGTTTACCGTCCGAAGGACGCGCGGCACCGCAGTTGCCCACAGACGTGGGTTTCAACCCGCGTAACTCAGTTTAAAAAGAACCATGTCCAAGTCCGTGCCGTCTTCTTCCCCGCCGCCGCCCGCGCCGCCCCGTAAAATGTCGCCGCTTCGCATTGCTGGAATCGGCTGCGGTGGTCTCGCATTTCTGGTCTTGCTTTTCGCCATCGTCGGCGGTGTCATGCTGCAAATGGAGCGTGCGAAGCCATACAACGCGAAGAGCGAAGTGCGCGGGCTCGCCGGAGTCGCGGTGTATCCCGGCGCAACGATTGACGAAGAAGCGACCCGCGACGCACGCGCCGTCGCACTGTTGATGCGCGGGCTATACCCTGCGGACAGCACGACGGTAGTCGGTCTCCGTACAAGTGACGACCCGCAAAAGATTATCGCGTTCTACGATGCGTTTCTGGCGAAATATGGCTTCACGAAAACACGCCTCGGTGGTGGTGCCGGCGAAGCGGGGGCGAGTTATGTGATCGAAGGCATAACAGTCGTGATTCAGATCAAGGAAGAAGAAGGCGAGGACCGGCAGCTATTTGTCATGCGCTTCGACAACGGCAAGAAGACCATGCTCAGCAAACCCGAGGATGTCGTAACCCCAGGAGATTTCAAAAAGGTTAAAGAGAATCAGGATAAGGTTCCAGGGCAGAAGTCACCGGGAACAGCGGGGACTCGCGAAAAAGGGGAGCCGTAGACCGACACAACCAGCCCCCTGTACCCTACCATCCTAAAGGCTTTTGACCAGAACTTCGAGTGCCGCAATGTACGCATCAAACGCCTTGCGACCGGCGGGCGTGGGCGTGTAAGTCGTGCGCGGGCGTTTGCCGACGAACTCTTTGCGCACGGCGATGTAGCCGTGCGTTTCCAGCACCGACAGGTGGGTGGATAGGTTGCCATCAGAAACGTTTAGCGCGGACTTCAAAAAGTTGAAATCCACCTCGCCGTGCGCCATCAGCGTACTCATCGCCCCGAGACGTACCTTTTGATGGATGGCATCGTCCAGTCGCTCTAAACACGCTTCTAACGTTTCACTACTATTTTCCGGTTTTCGCAGTGCCGCCGCCGCTGTCATTAGTTTCCTCGCTTCACTTCCTTTTTGCTGAAAAGTAAACTTACCAACCGTATTTCCGTCCCATGTAAACGCCGTACCAGATGTGGACGCCACCGAACGACAGAGCCATCATCAGGGCGGCGAGGTTTTCCGGCATGAACAGGGTCATCGCTCCCATGCCCAGAAAGACCCAGCCGAGAGTGGATACTTCGCGCACGGAAAACATGCCGACCGCGAGCAGTGCCGCCGCATACGCCATCATCCAGACCCCATAAATATACTCGCCGATCAGATGCGAGTGCATCAGGTAGAATGCCGACAACAGGACGCCGACCGCGACACCGGGAGCCGCCGCCCGTGTCAAATGTTTCCCCAGCGGCGAGAACGGCGTTTTCCCGACACGGGCCGCTCTGCTCTTGGTCAACACTACGTCGGTTATCAATGACAGAATCCCGACGCACGCCCAGACGGCGATAAACGCGTACCGGTCCAGAGGGCGCGGCAGGTGCGGATACGGCGTCACGAACTGTGTCAAAGCGGAACCGATGAGGGCGAATATCCCGACCAGAACGCCCGACAGCCCCGACAGCGTGGAGTGCTTGGTGGATCGCTCCATCGTCTGCCGAATGACACGCAAATGCTCCTGCGCTTCGTCCGCCGTTGTCACGACACGAAACATGGCGCGATTATCACCGTCTTTTTGCGATGGTGTATCCTCGGGACGCGGTTGTTTCAGGAACGGCGATGTCATCTTCCATATTTCCGACGCGTACTCTTTGCGTCACAAAGTTCTTAGAGAGAGGATACCGTGTTTGGGGGCAGGTAGCAAGACAGTTATTTGAACGAATTGTTTATCGGGGCATTGGTGCCCCGATGAATGTTCTCGCAAGGTGATGCGTCACGCCGGGGCGTTTGGCTACGACTCCCTGTCTCTGCACCTCAAAATAAAACGGATAAGCCAGCACTGCCGAAATAATCCGGGCTTCCCGCGTCGTTGCTTACTCCAGTGCCGAGGCGTGCGTCAAACGCGACCCGTGGCACCGGATAATACACCAATCCGGTCGCAGCAAACTTCTGTGAATCGCCTCCCGCTTCCATGCGACTCATCGCATAGATTTCTGCGAACGTGTCGAACCGTGACGAAAGTTCGTAACGGAACGCCATGCTAACGGTCCCCTGGTCGAAATACTCGCCATCGTCGCTCAGGCGCATCGCCCCCAGATTGAAAAGTAACTCGGCACACTTCGCAAGCGTGGCGTTAGCGGCAAAAGTGGCTCCACCTTGCCAGCGTCGCTCCGCAACCGGACGCGAACCGGTCGGGACTCGAACGTCGGCAGTGATGGCGAACGCCCAGCGCGGCGGGGCGGACAGACGCAGGCGTGTGCGTAACAACGTATCGTCGGCACCCGATCCCCGCCCGGTGTCGTCGCGCACCACCAGAAAAGAAGGCACCTCGACGCGAACCTCGAACCGTTCCGAAACCGGGACACGAACCGTCAACTCGCCGTAAGAGTTTTCGCGGCTTGTTCCCCGCCGGGAACCGGTCACGCCGCTTTCGATCTGAATGTGCCCCGGCGGGACAATGCCCGTGCCCAACGTAAAGTCGCGCCGGTCCGGTTCGATCTTGAGTGGGCGCGGCTGCGACTGCGCGTGAGCGGCGATGTTTTGGCTGAGCAGTGCCATGGTCATCACGAAACAGGGAAGGGGTCGCATTCTCATCGGTCGTCGCTCGACTTTACCCTGAACGAGCAGAATCATTGCTCTCGACTATAGCCACCATACTCTGCCTATCGCTTGCCGTCCGAGAAGAAGCGCGGCGTCGCCAGAGAGTCCTGCTCGCTTCAATACCCAGGCGATGAATGTGTTGCTGTTCGGACCCGGGAACGCCAGATAGCGTAGGCGATACGGATAATGGCCCCACGCTCGTTCGAGAACGCGCACGATATTTTCGGCGTCCAGCCCCTGCCAGACGAAGAGTCGCACCGATGCCCCGCCACCGACCCCGCTTTCGGGGCGCATCAGGTTTTTATGCAGGTGCCCTGTGCTTTCGCCGCCCGCACTCTGACTTTGCCACACTTCCCACCGGACGACGGCGGTTCCGTCGCGCACCACAAACCAGTGGTGCCATGCAAACCACGTAAGCGGACGCGGCAAGGGGGCGTACCACAATTCCACAGTGGAAGATTCAGCGGGGTCGGTTTCGTCAGACATAATGGGGACTACAAACCTAACAATATCGTACCGCGCCCCGCTTCTCAGCTCGGCAGGGGTTTACCGTGTTCTATCCGATTGAAATGAGCGAGTTCGCGGTCGCTCAGGTCATAATGCCCCGACCGGGTTGACCGGGACGCCGTTTTTGCGCACTTCAAAGTGCAAGTGCGGTCCGGTCGCAAGACCCGTCGCGCCGACGCGGGCTATCGCCTGACCCTGCGCGACCGGCGCACCGTCACTGACCCCGATGGAGGAGCAATGCGCGTAGAGGGTGGAAACGCCGCCCCCGTGGTCTATGACAACGACGTTGCCGTAACCGCGCATGGTTCCCGCATAGACTACCGTACCGGACGCAACCGATACTATCGGGGTACCGTATCCGCCGCCGAAGTCGCATCCGGCATGCAGGCGCGACCGGTGCAGGATCGGATGGAACCGCATCCCGAACCCGGACGTTATCCCGCCGGGTACGGGGCGGACGAATTTCCCGGTAAACGCGATCAACTGTCGTGCCCGGCCGTCTAATGTTTCGGATAGGGCGCGGATGCGGGCGGCAATTGCGGAGGAGTCATCCTGCAGGGCGTCCAGTTCATCCTCCAACTCTGCCCGCTTCGCTTTCGCCTCGGCGAGCAGGGCGCGTTCGGCGATGGCATCCTGCGCTTCCTCGGCTTGTCGCTGGGCGAGTTTGCGCTTTTCGGTTTCGATCTGTGCCGCTTTGGTATCGATGGCGCGCTTCCAGGTCAGCACCGCCTGCCGGTCCGCTTTGATTTCGGTGATCAGTTTCGCGTCGTACTCCATCACTCCCCGAACGAACCGCCCTCGCGTGAGCAGGTCGCCCATCGAGCGTGATGCCAGCAACACGGAAGCGTAGCGTACCGGTCCCTGTCGGTAGTTTGCCGCCATCCGTTTGGCGAGCGATATTTCACTCGCTCTCAGCCGCTTCTGATATACCGCGAGTGCGGCTTGCGCCTTTTTCTGCTCGGCGCGTGTCCGGATCAGGCGGGCTTTGGTCGCGGAAAGTTCCTTTCGTGTCGCGGTCAATTTCGTCCGGACCGCGACGAGGTCGGCATGGATCTGCGCCTCCTCACGCTTCGCTTGCTTAAGTTCTTTACGGGTCTTGCTCGCATTCGCCCGCACCGAGGCGAGCCGATTCTTCAGCGCGGCGCGGCGCACTTTACGGCTCGGGGCTTTACCCTGTGCCGGGGTAGCGACGACACCCACCACAAAGAAAAGTGCCAGCGCAAGGAGAGAAACGGTACCGGTTTTACGAGGATGTAGCATTATCAACAGGAGATGGATCGGGAATCAACGCGGATACCGATTCCCAAAAAGACTCCGGCGGCAGAGCCTGCCACCACGCGATCAGATCATTATACAGCCGTTCCCGCTCTGTTCGCTTCCCCGTACTCAGCGACACCAACCCTTCGGCGGCAAAATAGGGAGGAAGTTCAGGCTTTTTTCGGAGTGCCTTTTTACGCTCGCGGTCTTCTTCGCGGGTCAACGTTTCCTCCAAAAGCGGGATGAGCACATCGCAATCGTGGATCACGCCGAGACGCTCTTGCAAGTTCGCGACCATTTCCAGCACCGGCTTTATCTGCTCGGGCGGCAAGGCGGGTGCGAACACTTCCAGTGTGTAGCGCAGACGCTTGGCGGCGATACGCATGTCGTGCAGTTCGGTGACATTCGCGGGGTCCAGAATTGCAGGGGCGTATTCCATCACCTCGCCCAACCGCACCCGGATCACCGCCGCGGACGCCAGAAGCGGGGCATCCGGGTTCGTGAGTTTATATATCGGGATTGCTTTCGCCATGCCCCTGCTACGCTCCTTTTTTACGCACGGTCGTGGCACGCTCCAATGCTTGCGCGAACCGCTTTTCGAACCGACTTTTTTCCAGTTTTTTCAGTGCGCGGATCAGCGACTCACGCTCCGTATCGCGTTGCTTCGCCAGACGGGTGCGCAGTCTTTCGATGCCGTACGCTTCGTTGGCGGGCATTTCCGCGACGATCCCCGCCAGTGCTTCGCGCTGAACATCCAGATCACGCACGGCGGCAAGCGCGTCGGTAATCACGGCGACTTCGCGCTCGATGTCGCGGTATTCGTCCCTGGGAAAGATGCGGGCAAACACCGACAGCGCGGCACGCAAACGGCGGGTGCCGACGCGCATGTCATGCAGGGCTTCGACTTCGGCGGGTTTCGGCTCACGGCGTAGAAGACCGGAACGGGTTTCGGGGGCGTTTTTCATCATCTTCAGAAATGCCGACCGAAGCGTGATACGGGCGGCATCGCGAAAATTGGTTTCGGGGGAGATAGTGGCGGATTCGGCTTCGTTTTGTGCCACGTTTTTTGGCTCCTTTCTATTCATCTTTATTCCTACAAGCGGTGGCTTCACTACCTGTTGTGGTCCGCCATCTGGGGATACCATGCCACCACCCGAAAGTCGGTATGGCCAGATGCCGCTAAACCCTACCGCGGGCGACACTTTCATTTTCGGGGAACGTCGCCTTTTGTCGGGCTTCGCTATCAACGAGTTGCGAATCATAGCACGGGCGGCGGCTGTTTCGCAAGTCCGCGAGCGTAGCACGGTATAATAATCCCATGAAACCGCGTGCCCGCATTTCCGCTAAAACTATCGCCGCTGTCGCTCTCGGTCTGGGAACCGTCGCCGCCCTGATCAGCGGGGCATATTTCGCGATGCAGCCCAGAATCGGTGGCGACGGAACCACGCTACTCGGTGTCCCGAACACGGGGAAGGTGCGCGTTGTCTCCAGCAAACTCGAGACAGGTAGCGACAAATTGCACTACAAGTGGAGTTTTATCGGTTCCTCCAACTGGCGCAAAGCTTCCGGCACCGGCACCGACTTCGTCCTTTCCGACACCTACCCGCTCAACAGCGCGACCGAACGGGGAGGATGCAATATTTACGAAGCCGATCTCATCGCCGACAAAGCCTCGGGCAAATGGATGGTCACTCTGCACGGCTCCGATGGCACCACGCTCAATACGGAAGGGGCATTGCCCGCTGATAAATCGATCCAGGACGCTATCCGTATTTCGCAGACAGCCGTCAGTGCCAATGTGGGGACCCCGAGTGACATCACGCTCGCACAGATAGAAGGGAAACCGCTTCGCCTTTCGGTAGCTCGGTAGTAGCGGAACACTTCGACATTGCCTCCCCTCCTTTCGTTAGTCTGGCTCGCGCTTTGTTTGTATCCCGCACTGATTGTCGCCGTGGTCATTCACGAGGCGGGACACGCCTTTTTCGCCCGCATGATCGGTTATCGGGTGACCTCGTTCGGGCTCGGAACCGGCAGGCTGTTTTTTCGCACCACGCTACCCGGCGGCACTATTTTTTTCTGCTGCCGCGACAATCCTACGCTCGGCACCTGCTGGACGACGACGACCGAATTACTTCCGCCGCGCTTTCATCGCGCCCTGCTCCTCGTCGGCGGGGGTGCGACGAACCTTCTTGTCGCCGTACTCTGTTACGCGCTACTCAGCCTCCCACCCGGTGTGGTCTGGCTCGCCCTCGCGGTGATGAACACGCTTGTCGGTCTGGCAAATCTGTTCCCCTTTCGGCAACGAGTCGCGGGCAGTCGAAAAACGGTGGCGTCCGACGGTCTCCAGGCGGTCTCTTTATTGCTGTCCCGCCATGCTCGCGCCGAAGTCCCACAGGCGGAACTGGGCTTCCGCAATCTGTGGGACGAGATCGGCGACGCCAGCACCCTCCGTTACCGACTGTTTCGGGCGGCACTCGCCGCGCAGGAATTGGAGGCAAGCGAGCAGACCACGCGATACCAGGGCGAAGCCGAATCGCTTCCCGGCGACGATACGGATGCCCATCTCGCTTATTTGCAGGGAAGAGTCGCCTTGCAGAAGGGCGACAGGGAAATAGCCAGCCGCTCTTTCGCGGACGCCCGCCGCCAGTATGAACGCACGCACGCGCCGGGGAGTATTTTTCTGTGTGATCTGTACCAATTGTTCACGAAAGAATCTCAGGACCCTCGCGAAAACCCGGAATTTTTTTCCGCCCCTACGCTCTCAAAACGCGCCGATATAGCGACGAAATTAGCGGCTATTCGAGTGCTCCTTTTCACCCGCGATCCCGCCGCCCATAGCACTGTTGAGACGATGGAAGCCTTGCTGGCTCGTTACGAATCCGCCCGCAGGAACTACCGCAATGATATAGAGGAGGCGAACGTGTACACGGCGGTAGCAAAATGGCGACGGCAAAACGGCGACGCGGCTGGGGCGCGAATCGCCTCGGAGCAGTCGGCAAAAATAATGGGTGAAATAGCGAACGCCCTGTCTGCGGATCCCGTTTTGCGCGATTGGCATCGCCAGCACACGGAGTTTAGTCGTGTCCCATGACGATATGGTTCAGTAGTGGCTTGGATAGGCGGGGCATCGCCCCGCCTATCCTATGCAGGTTTCGCTAAACTGCGGTGTGGACAGCCATGATTTCCGGGGTCCGGTAGCCGCGCTCCGCTCCAAGACCGAGGGCGATGACGCCGAAAAACAACCCTGTAATGCTGGGGAAGCCGAACCAACTGTAAATCAGAAACTGAATGGTGCCCACCCCGATCAAACAGTAAACTGCGGAGATGATGCCCGCAATCCAGCACGATGTTTCTTCGCCGTATTTCGATGCCATGAAGACCGCCCAACCGATTGCGTAGCCAACTCCGGGAGCGATCAACGTGGACCAGGTGAAACTGGTGGAAATAAAGATGAAAATCCATAGCGCGGTACAGATTCCGCCGACAACGACTCCCGACGCGATTCCGGCGACCATTTGATTGGAAGACATTTCCGGGACTTCGTATTTGTTGTACGCACCGGCGACGGAGTAGGCACGGTCACGCTGCGGTTCGGGAGTGGCGAGTTTTGGCGCGGGTGCGGCGGGCGGCGCGGCAAAGCGTGATGCCGGGACGGCACCACCGGTTGCCGCAGGCGGCAGACTATCGAAGCGCGAACGGGGCGCACCGGCGGGTGCGGGCGGTGGTGCATCAAAGCGCGATGGTCTGGTACTTGCCGGAGGTGGCGTCAGCAATGGCGGCGGCGGTGCGAGTGGCAACGTATCGGTTCCAACTCCCCCCATTTCGGAGCGGGTCGCAGGAGACGGAGTCGGGGGTTGCGCAGGCGGAGCGGGTGGTGGCGACAACGGAGCGGGGGTCGCCGGGCTGTCGCCGGGTTTCCAGCCACCGATAGGGGCAAGACCACTGGGAATACCTGAATTAGAGGAGCCACTGCTCATGAATAGACCACCTTTCCACCCCTTCGGGTAAAGACGAAACGTGGGCAGGTCAAAGTGGAAGTAGGAATGGCTCCACAAAACAAAACCGCCCATCGCGAAAAGAGATTTCGCGGCGAACAGGCGGTATTCCTGCTCTCTTCAAAAAATACAGGACTGAAGAATTTTTGTTTTCCTCTTTTTGTCCTTCGCGGACGGCGCCAACGCATCGTTGGATCGGTTTCACCTGCGGTGCTCGTTACTGCTTGGTGGCTCTGGTTCGGTCCTTTCCTGTGAATTTGCCGATTCCGGTTTCAACATTGCATG
>JACMIS010000074.1 GCA_014381035.1 Armatimonadota bacterium | reverse complement strand
TACAAGGTAAGGGCACTTGATTCGGGTGCCCTTCTTTATTTGTGAGTTCCCACCATGGGGATGCAGCGATCAGGAGGCCATGTGATCAGAACGGGGTAGGTAAATGCCCCCACTGAATACGCGCCAAATCCATCGACAAATCCCACCCTTTATTATTCATGTGGACGTCTTCTATTTCTTTATAGGCATATCGTGAAACCCGGTAGCCGGTCGTCACCAGTCGGACGTCCCTGGTGTCGGGGGATGGATTAACTCCCGGCGGAACGATACGCCGCTGAGCAGTCCTCACATGACTGCTCTCCCCATGGTGTAGAATATCCATATGTCCACTGTTAGCCATGTGCAGCGGTTGTGTACCGCCGCAGAACGTGGAGAGGAACAGGCTGTGGCCGCACTCCTCGCCGCAGGCGTACCTGCCGACGCGCCGTACAGGCATGGCGTCACGCAGCCGGACGATGTTACCGGCTGGACGGCACTGATGTTCGCTTGCCAGGGGGGACATGAGGGTGTCGCTCGTCTGCTACTCGACGCCGGTGCGGACCCGAACCACCATGCCTGGTGCGACGACACCCCGATCCTACTTGCGGCTCGGAGAGGTCACAGCGGCCTGCTAAGGTTGCTCCTGGCGCACGGTGCCAGAACTCGCGTTCCGTTCCCGCTGGGCGGGAGCATCGCCGTTATCACAGCGGCGGCACAGGGTGGGAGTGTTGAGGCAGTGCGACTTCTGCTCGACGCCGGGGAGCCGCCCGACTCGATAGACACCGACAACGGGTATACACCCCTCATGGTAGCGGTCGTCTCCGGTCATGCGGATGTCGTTCGCCTCCTCCTCACGTGCGGCGCGGACCCAACCCTGAGGAACACGAACGGGGGCAACGCTCTGGCTTCTGCGATCCACTATGCCAATCCCGCAGTGGGTGACAAATCCTGGAAGCCCGGCCACGACGAAATCCTGACCTTGATACTCGCGACCAATCCGGCACTCGATCTGCGCCAAGCGGCGGCACTCGGGGACGCGGGGGCGGTACAGAAACTACTTGACGCAGGAGCGAATGTGAACGACGAAGACCCTTTCGGTCGTACCGCACTCCGGTGTGCCGTCTCCAACAACCATACGGAGGTGGCGGGACTGTTGTGGGAACGGGGCGGACTACCGGGTCGTCCCAGACGGACGTTGCTGGCGTTGGCCGCCGAGAGAGGACACGTCAAGATGGCCGCCTATATTTTGGACCGGGGGCTGGCCGACATCCAGTCGGACGGACCTGTCGCGCTGGATTACGCCGTGATGGAGCGGCAGGCGGACGTGGTTCGATTCCTGCTTGGGCGAGGCGTGGATGCGAACATGGGCAACGGCAGACCGCTCGAATCGGCAGCGAGTCTCGGGTACGCCGAGGTGTTGCGACTTCTCCTGTCGCACGACGCAGACCCGAACCGGGTAGATGCGGACGGGACGACCCCGTTGATGTGGGCGGCTCGTTCCTACGAGGGCGAAGCGGGCATCGGGGCGGACGCCGAGGCGGCAGTCGCGGCACTACTGGAACACGGTGCCGACCCCACCCCTCGCGACCGGGAAGGTCGGACCGCACTCATCATCGCCGAGGAAAAGGGGAACGAAGGCGCGGCGCACATGTTACGCCGTTTTGCCACCGGCATTGTCACGCCAGGATAGCCCCCACTGAGTAAACCGCTCGAAACTCCAACGTGTGCGTACAGATGCGACGCCTCAGTGTACTGCTCATTTTGTCGCCTTTTGCGCGGACGTGCGGATTTAAGATGTGCCACCCACGTTAACGAAGTGCTGTGTCTACCACGAACGCTCGGACATTAACGCTGTTTGCCAAAGAGACGGTGATTGCCTGACGCTCGAAATAATCGCGGGCATCTGCCAACGATGAGCCAGCCGCCTGACGCGCCGCCCTCTCTTTCCGAGTTTGATCCCCCTGATCCCACATCGGGGAGTCGAACCAACCGACCAGGTAGATTCCATGCCGGTATGGTCCCCGTAGGTATCGCTTTACCAATTGATCTGCCATAGCAGTGTCAAGATCAGGGTTCCAATTGCCCTTGCTTTCGATGACAACTGTCACCGTGTCGTAGGCACCACTGAGAGAGCGGGTTTGGGTAGTTGCGACGATATGGATGTCCGTTCGCTCACCGGCGACCCCCCCGTGACCAGTACGAATTACGACCTCGCGCGCCAGAGACGCGCCAAGACGCGGTTTCAAGTTTTGTTCCAAATATTCCATGGCGTAGTCGGACATGGTGTTCTCGTCCACAGGGTGGTACTTCCGCATTTTGCCCGGAGCAGAAACTTTGTGCCATAGCCGACTTACCGCAGTCGGCACGCCATTTTGTAGCCATGACCCCCATTCCTCCAGAGACTCAATCACGGCATCAAGAAGTTCGTCCGCACTCCTCACAAGCCGTGCGTCACTATTCGTAGCCAAGCGGATGACCTGTTCGGGCGTGGCCGGGCACCAAGTGGCACGTCGCCGCCCTTCCTGTGCTTGTCGTAGTAGATGATTGAGCGACTCCTGCCCCGGCAATTTGGCGACCAGGGATGCTAAGGTCTGGACCCCGGCATCTGTATTACGGCGAGTAATCACGCTCGGTAATCTGTCGCGCAGGTTGGCGACGTAGTCGATGGGGCGCATCACTCCTTGGCGCAACTCTCCCTGCCCGGTTTCTGGTGGGAACTGCTCAACCATCCACAGATAAAGATCAGCCAGTGACGCCTCCGGCACGTCCTGAAGCGGCGTTCCTGAGTCATGCTCCATACGGGCATAGCCTTCGATTATGGACTGGCCGACCACAGAATCGTCGCGAATCGCGGGCCAGATTACGTGCCATGACGCACCGGGTGCAACTTTAAGAAGGACGGTAGAAATAGAGATGATCTTCGCGCTGGTCCCGCTGGTGTCGGTAGCATCGTCCGTGGCAGCGCGGGTTGACAACAACTCCAACAAGAGGCGGGTCGCAGCGTCCACTGCCCTTCGTGCAATCTCAGGTTGCTCGCTACGTGTCAGCGCGTAGAGTATGTAGCGCAGACCGTCCGCCCGGAGGGTCGGCTCGAACATTTTACTGATGAGTTTTTCGCCGAGCATGCCGTCAAGGCATCCCGTGAAAGGCGACAGTTCCGGCATCATCCGGTTTGTTGAAAGGTTTGCGGCGTCGATCAAGCACATAATCGCATCGACTGTCTGCACCGGTGCGGAACGATGTGCCAGAGTCGCCAGACGACGATGCGCTTCTTCGTTGTCTACGCTACCACCGTCAACCGGGTGCAACACTACCGTTGATGCCCATGCTTTCCACGACTGGTCCGATAATCCTTGAAGCGCGTCCGGGCGTTCCCGGTAGAGGAGCAGGCATGCTTTGTATGCGGCAGAAACCACATCCGGTTCTTCGTTATTTTTGATGAGATTCGCCAACCAGCCATCATTGGGCGAATGCTCACGTAGGAATTGTTCTGCGGCGTCCACGATGTGTCCGCGCACGAGCGCATCGGAGTTGATCCAGCCGGGCAAAGAGGTCAAGTCTGCATCATTCATGCGTACGTAACCGTCGCTATCCGGCGCGAGGGTCAGTTCCCAGGTAAGTTGGACCCAGGCGTACTGTTGCCCCGCTTCTATCAATTTCAGGCAATGCAAGACTCGCTCGTGAGCCGGGGGAGCAACGACGGGGCGTGACCGGACCGTCCGCTGGGTATCGAGAGCATGTTTGTAGTTCTGCCTCATCGCGTCCGCTCGCTCCGAATAAAGTTCTACTGCGCCGATCAGTTCACTATATTCGGCTTCCAGTGATTCGAACTCCTGTGTTGCATGGAAGATCGCTTGCGTGAGTGCTGGGTACTCCTCGGGCCAGAGAAAGTTCATACGGATCAGGTGAGCGTTCTTGGTGTAGGTCGGAGTTGCCTGGCGTCTCCCGGAGCCTCTGAATCAGCCACGGTAGATCCTCCGCTGTGACCAGTTTCGGGTGATGAATTGCGACCATCATCGATACTCTCCTGGAGACAGGCAGGACCGTGGGTCCCGCACCGTTCTCGATACCATGCACCAGAAGCGCATCAATGACAAGGTGCCGAACACCAGCATCACCCAGAGCAACCGGTATTTCGACCCTGTCGTAGATGTCGGATGCGAATAGCGGCTCATGTATACGAAGTCTGACGAAAGCAGTGGACACAAAGGCACTTAAAACGGCGGGATCATGCAAGTGGTCCCAGGCTTGATGAACGCAGGCAGTGGCAAGTTCGGAAACGGAGTCAAGGTGGTTTGGGTGTCGGTGTTGATGTTCACCAGCCCAAGCCAACGCGACCGGCAGATCCGCATTTCTCAACCGCCCCGCCAGGGTATTCGTAAGGAAGTGCCGGTAACTGCCATGCAACTGGTATTGCTTGGGAGGGGTGAGAAGCGCGAAGAGTTCATTTGCAGAGATGTGATCCGGCCATAGTGCTGTCAGTGCCTCTCCCTTAAGTTCGTCATCAGGGTCGTCGCCAGCCACACCCTGTGCAAGCGGAAGGAGGGTTGCCTTCGTCTGTGAGTCGCCCAGTCTGACCAGTAGCCGGGTGGCGCGACGCCGAACTTGATGAGCATCCCCCGGGTTAAGTGCCAACTGAAGAAACTCGTTTTGTAGTGCGGCGCATCCGCAGTCCTCTGCTATATCCAAGGCGGCGCACCGCGCCTCCAGACGCCGCGAACCGTCGCGTAAATAATTCCGAAGTTGCTGAGCAAGCCCAGAGTGATCGAGGGAGCGCAGGTCTCCTCGCGTAAAGAGTTCCCGGTACGGGAGTTTTTCGCTTTGCACCAACTCCAGGAGCCGCTCAACTATCTTTGCCCGGTCCGCCTCACCCAAGGCACCTGCATCGCCAGCCAACAGCACCTCAGGATCCGTCCGTAAAACGTGGTTCAACGTTTCGGGGCTGCTCGGCGCGATCCATGTAGCCACTTGATGGAGTTGTGGCGCGATCTTCCTGTCCGGGTCGTCTTGGTGGCTCAGCAAGCCGACGAGTTGCCGACTGGGGGGATGGTGGGCTTCGGTGACGTACCACGCCGCCAGGAACTCCGCGTACGTCTGGTGTGCCCATCCCATCAGGTTGCTCCCTCGTGACGTGAACAAGCCGGTATCCTCCAGCACTTCCGCGACTGCTTCGCGGTCTACCTCGAACTCCAAGTCCGCGACGCGCTCGTGCCCGCCGACGAGTGCTACTACGGGAACTGACGTCAGGCTGGTGCGCTCATCGTCCGGTCCCATATAGATTGCGTCCCGGTTCGCAAAAATAGTGACCGCCGCCAACCGCCCTGCCACCGCCATCCGTTCGTCCTCCGACAGCCGCCCCGTCGCCCTCGAAGCGATCCGGCTCGGGTTCAACTCTTTGCAGAGACGTCGGCAGCCCTGTCTATATAGATCGGACTGCGAAGACGGCAGGCTCCCGGAATCTTTGTAGATCCCGATCAACATCTGCAGGGTGATGGGACGGGCGGCAAAAGCGGTCGCCTTGCGGAGTCGGACAGTCTGGAGAAATTCCTGAGGATCGGGAACCCCAAGAAAATCGGCGGCAAGCACAACATCGCGCCGACGTAAGGGGGCGAGTTCGTACACGCCGAAGCCGTCAGCACCGTCGGCACGGTGCTTGCCCCACACTTCGTGGAGCCAGTCCTCCAGCACCGCCAAGCGGGACCAGACTGCTGTCCGGCATGCGATCCTGACTGAGAGACGATCGGCACTTTCGCCCGGCAATTCGTCGGTCAGAAACGTCGCCGCCGATTCCGCCTTGAGGAGACACTCATCCAGGCTGTCCAGGAAAAGGTGAAGCCGGTGAGAACCCAGTTTCCACGTACGAAACTCGTCCTTCTCCAAGATCATGTCCTTAAGTGATTGGCGACTGTCAGCGGACCGTAGGTCCACGTGCAGTACGACGTCGCTACTCCCTTGAATAGATGTCGCGAGTGCCTGCCGTTCGCGTGCCATTGTCTTGCTTTTACCCGCCCCTGGCTCCCCCAACAAGACGAGACAGGGCACCTGAGTGAGAGTGGACAGCGTCACTAAATCCGTGTTCACGATTTTGCCCCGGTCAGTTTCGGGATCAATGAGGTATCCATCCGAATCCAGGGAAATCCGGCCTTTGCGCGGACACCAGAATCGGTTCCAGTCAAAATTAAATCCAGTAGGCATGTCAATCATCTTCTGTCGCTCGTAGTGCCGGGGTAATACTCGAGTTTGAAGTGCGCACCGGGCGGTGCTACGAGCGTCCTACGTCTAACAGGGTATCAGACCGTCCCGGATAACATCACCTTCCGTTCATAAACGTCTTCACTGTCAGTATTTCCGTTTTCGTACGAACCCGGTGAGTATAGTCACCAAATAGTGCCGAGACAGTAGGGATTCCCCTCTCCACAGCGCCGCCTTAACTAATTCTTAGGCGCAGTCGGGTCTGTGGCGTTTACACGGTTACCGTCTGTGTCGGCATGTGGCCAAGCATACGTAGATCCTTTTATGGCGGCGTAATTGGCGTCGAGGTCTGGAGCGAGCAGGAGCAGGGAGGCGATGCGGCGTGCCATGTCCCGAACTTCCCGCGCTTCCTCCGTAGTCAAACCGCGCCCGAGAACGCTATTCTCCCGGTACGATAGCCATTTCTTGACGACCTGGTATCCGCCGATGGTATACTCCCAGACCGCCGCCGGGACGTTCGCCCAGCAGACCTTGTCGTTCAAGTGAATATCATATGTTTTCTCGCCGAGGAGGCTCAGAGCCACCGCGCCGTGCGTCCCGTCGCCGGTGAGAGCCGCCCGCTCCTCCGGCGTGTACTCGCGGAGTCGGGCGTCGCCCCGCCCCGGCATAATTCCCATTTTTGTCTTGCTGCCCCACCCCGCCGTGACCGTCAGATCCCCGGCGTCCGGGTTGATGCTCGCCTTGCTATCGTCCGCCCGCACGGACCGTGCGACGGTCGCTAACCCGGAGGCGACCTTCCCGGCGGTGACTCCCGGCGCGGGCAATTCCGTATTTAGAATGTCAGCAACTTTGCGACCCAATGCCGCCGAAGCCTCCAACACGTCTCGCGTAGACGGGAGCGGTATACGCGGCCAATCTACTTTGATACCCTGACCATTTTCACCAAGATATGACGGGGCGAAACCGATGGCAAGCGTGTGTAGCCAGATGAGTTCGGCAGTTGGCGCGTCGTTATCGGGGTTAGGACACCCGAGTGTCGTCAGATATTTACGTGTTTCCCCCGACAGGTTGGCATATGGCTGCGACTGCGGTTCGGGCAAGGACTCACCCTCGAAAAGGTGCCCTTCCACGTTTTGAGCATGAACTGACTGCTTTGTTGGCGTCTTCGGCATGAGGAAAATGGGGATGTGTTTTGCCTCGAATTGGAGCAAATGGTAGTCACAGACGAGCGGCGACCAGTAAAACGGCGGGCTACCAGGGGCAACTTCACTCGTCTCACGCACCACTAAAAACGTGTTGCCCGGGAACCGCTGGCGTAGCAACTCGGGACTGGGTTCACTGAACAATGGTCGTATGTTGGCGAGATACGACCACCGTACGTCGAATGGACGGAATGGGTATCGAGTGACAGCACCCGCCTCATAGAAATGAGTGCGGATAAGTTTCCGGCGTGCGTCTGGTCCCACTATCCGGTTCCCTGTCATCAACAGACTCGGATGAAGCCTTGCCACATCGTCGTCGGGAAATGTGCCATCGAAGTAACGTTCCATACGATTCTCCAGCGCGTCCCGTTCGATTGATATTAGAGCGTTCCCACGCCTCTCTACAGGACCGTTGAACGGGTGAACGGAACAGAGTTCACCGACCGAGGGCCAGGACCTATAGGTCGGAGAATTTAATTGCGGCTTAAACGAGAACCGGTCTAAGGCTGAAGGCTTAACGTCAGTGTACTGGGCGTCGAAACCAGTCGCGTCGAGGCTTTCCAGCAACTCGGCGCGCTTCGCCGCACCCCAAAACTCCCGGTAGCGAACTACGGGTTCCCGGGGCAGGGCACCGGCCTCTTTCTTCTTGCGGACCATCAGCCCGACCGCAGTGCCGACGCGGATTCCCTCGCGGTTCGTGGCGGTGGAGAACACCGATGGGTCCGGCTGACCGTCGGGCGTCGTCTTACCGGTCTCCCGGCTGTCGCCATTCAGGTTGTCGAAATAGAGGCTGTCGAAACCGTCTAACATGCGCTGCCGCATCACGACGAACGACGGGTCACCCAAGTACGATGCGTTGGAAATGAAACATACGACGCCCTCGCCCGGCGTCAGCGAACCCGCGACGCGCCGCTCGGCGAGCCGGAAGAAGCGTACATAGAGGTCATCCAGGTTAAATTTCCTGATGCCCCACTGCGCGGATAGCCCCACTTTGTAAGCGTCCACCAAACCGTTCTCTTGCTCCTCGGCGACGCCGGAGAAGGCGTTGTACGGCGGGTTGCCCAGGACCACCAGGATCGGCTTCTCCCGCTTGATCTGCTCGGCGGCGTCATGCTCCTGACCGAGTTCCGGGTAGGACGCGGCGAGTTGCACGACCCGGCGTTGTCCCTCCTCGGTGGTCGGTGCCCAGCCGGTGAGCGCGTTCGTCAGGTAGACGCCGACTCGCTCCTCTTTCTCGTCGGAGAGCGGCGCGCCCAGGTTTTGCAGGAGCAGCCCGAGTTGTAAATGGGCGATGACGAACGGGGCGGGCAGGATCTCGAAGCCGAATATGCGGTTGATCGCCGCCTTTTTCAGGTCGGTCCCGCCCAACCCGTCGCCCCCGCCGTTCTCCTGCAAGGTCTTGTGAATGCGCTTCAAAACCTCGACCGCGTATGCCCCGGTCCCACAGCACGGGTCCAAAACGTAAACGCGTTCGTCCGCCAGTCCGTCCGCGATCCCGAGTTCGTCGCGCAGTGCGCGGTCCACGCGCTCGACCTGATACTGGACGATTTCGCGCGGCGTGTACCACACGCCCAGTTCCTTGCGCAGTTGCGGATCGAATGCCTCCAGAAACGGCTCATAGAAATATTGAACCGCCGCGTCCTGCTCGAAACGCGCGAAAAAGGCGGCACGGTCCACCCGGTTCAAAACCTCCCCGGCACGGTCCAGCACTTCCATGAGTCCGAGCGGTGCCAGCCGGGTCGGGTCCGCCACCTGGTAGAACAGCGCACGGATCATCGGCACCCGCAGTTCGTAGGATGCCGTGCGCCAGTCGAAGCGGCTG
>JACMIS010000552.1 GCA_014381035.1 Armatimonadota bacterium | reverse complement strand
CCGGAAACCCCGATCACGATCTTTTGTATGCGCGAACTTTGTAGCCGCTTGGTCAATCCGGCGACCTGGATGTTGTATGCCTCGTAGCACCGCTCGTCGCGCACGGCGGCATTGGTTGGTACGAACGGGAACCGCTCGACGCGGCGTCGGAGCGGGATGTTTTGGGTGTCGGGGAGGTCCAGATTTATGGCGATGCGGCGGACTTTGCGCTCGCCGAAGTCGTGCGCGGAGTCGGTGAACGATGACAGGCGCGTCCGCTCGTTCGCCAGCCGCTCCAAGTCGATGTCGGAGACGATCAGCCGCTCGCCGTCCGCGAACCGCTCGGATTCCGCGAGCAGATCGCCGTTCTCGTAGATCAGCGCGTGCCCGTCCCACGCGAGATCGGTCGTGCTCTCCCCCGCGCCCGCCGCCGAATACAGGTACGCGGCGACGCACCGCCCGGAGTGCCCGGCGCAGAGGGTTTTGCGCCATTCCGCCTTGCCGATAGTGATGTTCGATGCGGACAGGTTGCAGAGCACCGTCGCACCGTTCAGCGCGGCGAACGTAGACGGCGGGACCGGTGTCCAAACATCCTCGCAGATTTCAGCATGGAGCGTGAAGCCAGGAACGTTGTCCGCCGTGAAAACGAGATCGGTCCCGAACGGTACGCTCGCGCCAAGAAGCGTCACCGTGTCCATTCCCGCGTCCCGCGCCGACGCGAAATACCGTTTCTCATAAAATTCGCGGTAGTTCGGCAGGTACGATTTCGGCACGATGCCTAAGATCGCCCCTTTGTATACAATCACGGCGCAGTTGTAAACGCGGTTCTCGAAGCGGAGCGGTGCCCCGATAACGAGAATACAGGACACATCCGTCGTCGCGCGGCACAGGCTGTCGAGCGAGGCGCGGACTTCGTCCAGCAGGGCGTCCTGATGAAACAGATCGTCGCAGGTGTATGCCGAGATGCCGAGTTCGGGGAACAGGCAAACCTGTGCATATTCGGCGGCGGCGCGTTCGGCAAGCGCGAGGGTACGTTCGGCGTTAAAGCGCGGGTCGGCAACCCGCACATCGGGAACGGCGACGGCGACACGGACAAAGCCGTGCGAAAATGGCGAGAAGAAGTTTTGCGCGGTCCGGGTAGGAACGGATTCAGTACTCATACTCCGATTGTACCGCTATTTTATAGTTTGTGTTCCAGATACAACTACTGCACATCATTTGGTTCGGGGGTTTCACCCGACACTATTTTTCCTGGCGCGGCGATGCGTTGCGCATCCGGAGCATGGAAAAGTGCAGAGTAGATTCCGAAAGAGCATCGTGCAGGGTCCAGAGCGAGGGCGTGATGCGCAGTTCGGTGTCCTCGGCGGTGATGGCTTCGAGCAGATCGCCGACCGGGCGCACGCTGAGCGGGACAATCGGCACCTTCGACGTGTAGTAGCCGTCCATGCCGGTGGGAAGAAAAAGATCGGGCGGTAGCCGGTATGCGAACAGTTTGCACTCACAGAGTTTGGTGATCCAGCTGGATTCGACGACCATGACACGCTTCGCGTCGGTTTGGGAGAGGAAACGGTAGCGGTCACTGGCGGAGGTTTTCGGGGTCGCCCAGTAGCCGATACGCGGGCAGTCGCGGGGGAACAGGTAGAGTGCGGCGCGATCCGGTGCGATTGCCCAGACAAACGCCTCGCCGCCCGGCTGACCGGACGCGGGTTGTGGTTCGAAGCGCGTGATGGTCGCGTCCTCCGAAAAATGCAACAGATATTGTGGTGCGTCCGACATAGCGTTATGTTACCCCAAAGTGAGCGAATCCCCCACGGAAATCGTGCGTGAAATGCTTTCCCTGCCCGGTATCAGATTCACGCCGAAATAGACTTTCCCGGTTTGCGGGTCGCGGCGAAATGTCGCCAGCGTTGCGAGCGGTTCGACACCGGTTTTCGCGCCGGATTTCTGGTCTATCGTTGTCACCGAGCACCGGTCGCACGGCTTGACGGAATGAAACCGTGCCCCGTCGCCGAATTGCACGGTCTGCCACGCGTGTTCCGACCACGCGGCGAAGTCGCCGGACACGACGATGTTCGGGCGAAAACGGTCCATCGGTACGGTCGCCGCGAGGCGCGTATTCAGATCTGTGAGCGATGGTTCGGTCGTCAGTAGCATCGGAAAGGCATCGGCAAATCCCGCGCCATCGTCCGGCGTGACGGCGAATTCGGGCTTGACGCGCCGGGAGAAATCGTCCGGGACTCGCGTCAGTCGCACCGGAATCCGGAGCGCGTCCGAGAAAAACGTCGCCGCCTCGTCCCCGCAATCGAGGGCGTTCCCGGTGAATGCCCAGACAGATACCTCACAGCGTGTCAGTTCCCGATCCGGCAGGAACGGCACGGTGAACGCCATGTCATCGTAACCTACGGTGAGCGTGCCGACCGTGCCGACCGCCACCTCCATCCGCGCCATTTCGGGGTGCGAACGTTGCGACAGAAAGCCGCCGGTATCCTTGTGGACCAGCATCCAGCGACGGTCGTGCCGGAATCCCCGCGCTTCGACGACGGCGGAAACGTGGTCGATCCCCCGGCACCCTTTGATCGGGTAAATATGAAGCGCGGAAACAGTCGCCGTCATCTACTTGGTCGCATCTGCCTTCGGCTGCATCGCGGACGGTAGCACCGAAAACCCGTTGCGTCGGTCCGGCGCGAAGTATTTCTCGGCGACCCGCTTCACGTCCGCCGCCGTCACCGCCGTGAGTTTATCGTAGCGTCGGTTCACTTCCTCCGGCGTGCCGAACAGCAGGTCGGCGGACGCCAGCGCGTTCGCCTTCGACTCGGTGCCGATGCGCCCGAACACTTCCGTGGTCAGGAGCTGGTTCTTCGCTTTCGCCAGTTCGGCATCGGTGACGGCTGTCACGCGGAGTTTGTCTACCTCGGCGAGTAACGCCTTTTCGACATCGGCGGGTGCCTTACCCGCACTGGCAACCGCGAAAAAGAAGAACATGCCGCCGTTCAGCAGGTCGAATCCGCCGCCCTGTGCGTTCAATGCCAGCTGCTGATCGCGGACCAGGGAGCGGTACAACCGCGCCGACTGTCCCGACGACAGGATCTGCGTGATCACATTGAAGACCGGCGCATCCGGATCGTTCGGTGCCGGGACGCGATACGCCACGCCGACCGCCGGGAGCGGGGCTAATTTATCGTAGAACGTTTCGTTTTTCGCCGGTCCCGCTTCCTCTTTGGGTAGCGATATGCGCGGGAACGTCCCGGTTTTGGATTTCGGGATCGCCGCGAAATGCTTTTCCACCATCTTCATCGCGTCGCTGGTCTTGAAGTCGCCGACCAGAACCAGTGTCGCATTATCCGGCTTGTAATAGGTGTCGTGGAACGCTTTCACATCGGCGAGCGTCGCGGCGTCCAGATCGGGGATCGAGCCAATCGGGGGATGGTCATACGGATGCCCGACCGGGTAGGCGAGCGACAGGACGTTCTTGATCAGTTCGCCGTAGGGGGCGTTGGCGACGCGGGAACGGTATTCCTCTTTGACGACCTCGCGCTCGGATTTCAGGTTCGGCTCGTCCACGATCAACGTCGCCATGCGGTCGGCTTCGAGGAACAGGACACGTTCCATGGCATTCACCGGGACGGTCTCGTAGTACAGCGTCTGGTCGAATGAGGTCCCGGCGTTGTACGCGCCCCCGATCTGCTCGACATAGCGGGCGTGCCCTTCCGCAGGAACGTTTTTGCTGCCCTTGAACATGAGATGTTCGAAAAGGTGCGCAAACCCCGACTTACCTTTCGGTTCGTCCTTGGAGCCGACACGGTACCAGACCTGCACGGTGACGACCGGCGCGCGGTGGTCTTCGAGCGTGATGACTTTCAAGCCGTTCGGCAGCGTGGAAACCTTGAACGGTAGCGGCGCGGGCTTGGAAACGGCGTTCATCGGGGCAACGGGCGCGGCAATCGTTGCGGCGGTCGCCGCGACACCGGCACTTAAAAGGGAAAGCGAAATCATATTGGTGTATTGTACGCTATTTGGGAGAGTTTTGTTCGCCACTCCCGGCTTGCCGTCTCCTCTCGGGGGTTATCACCCACCCGTGGGTGACAACCCCGCCCCTTACTTGATCTCGACCGGGTAGACCGGCTCGAATACCCCGTTCCGGTTGTAACGGAGCAGGTGTCGGCTGATCCAGCCGGTCACGCCCGCTTTCGCGCCTTCCTCGATGCGCACCTGAACCAGATCGTTGCCCCCCCAATTGACGACATTGACTCGCGCCGCGGTAGGAATCAGGACAATGTGTCCGGCGGAAAGCAGTTCGCGTTGTTTGGGAGTCTGCCCGCTCTGATTGCGCGTCGTGCCGTTCGGGTACCCGACCGGAGGGCGGTCATCCTCCTGATTATAGGCGAGCAGATCTTCCAGACTGCGCGTCGCCAGCAAGGCACCGTCCCAGAGCCAGTACTGATCGTCCGTGACGGTGGGAATAGAAGGTCGGGCTTCGGACAGAATGGCGGGATTGTTTGCGTAACGCGGTTCCTCGGGACGCCCCCCCGCCTCCAAAGCTGGGGGAGCAGCGGAAACTCCGCTTCCGCGAGCCGGAAAGGTTGCCGGGGAGACGCGTCCGGCGGGGGGGCTACCAACTACTTTCCGCCAGCCCCACCAAAATAGCGCGCCGACGAGCACGGCGAGCACGATGATTGTGACGGAAACGTTGCGGTCCATGGTGAAACGACTCCTGTTTCCGTATTATACGGCGAATGCTACGGTTTTGAACGCAGGTTGTCGAGCAAATAATTGGTGAGCAGGGTGCGCATGTGCCGCGACAACGCCGGGTCGGAGATGCCGTGCCGGGAACGGGGATACACCATCATGTCGAACGGCTTTCCGGCGCGTTGCAGGGCGTAGATCAGTTGCACCGTATTCTGCAGATGAACGTTGTCGTCCAGCGTCCCGTGCAGGATCAGCAGTTTACCGTTCAGTTTGCTCGCGGCGTTTATCGGCGAGGTATTCTGGTAGCCGGTCGGATTCGCTTGCGGCGTGTCCATGTACCGCTCCGTGTAGATCGTGTCGTACAACCGCCAGTCCGAAACCCCGGCTCCGGCGACGCCGACTTGAAACAGGTTGGTGTGCGTCAGGAGATATTCCACCAGGAAACCACCATACGACCAGCCATACACACCGACCCGGTCGGTGTCCGCGTAGGGCAACGTTTTCAAGTAGCCGATAGCGTCCTCGATGTCGCGGGTCTCGCTTTCGCCGAGTTTCTTGTAAATGCTCCAAACATTCCGGACACCCTTGCTACTCGCCGAGCGGTTGTCACACATGAACACGACGCAGCCTTGTTGCGCCAGATACTGGTGCCAGAGCGAGACAGTGCCCCATTTATCTTCCACGGTCGGCGACGCCGGTCCGCCATAAAGACAGTAGATCACCGGGTATTTTTTGGCGGGTGAAAAATCGGTCGGCTTCAAGATCATAGCATCGAGCGGATAGCCATCCCGCGCCTTGATCGTCAACAGCTGCGGTTCGGACAATTTGTAGCCACGCCGCGTCGTTATCGGCAGCAGGTTGGCTCCGAGAGGGCGCAGTTCCGCCCCGTCCATACCGGAATGCAGGCGGAGTTGCGTCGGGTCATTCAAGTCGTTCCAGCGGTCCAGAAACAGCACCCCCGAAGGATCGAAAGAAACGTCATGCGTGCCGCTGCGAACGGTCATTTGCTTCGGTGCGTCGCCGCTTGAGCCGTCTAATCGTGTCCGAAATACCTGCAACTGTGTCGCGCCGGTCTGATTCCCCGCGAAACAAAGGGTGCCGTTCGTTTCGTCCACAGCGAGGAGTTCGGAAGCGTCCCAATCGCCCCGTGTGACCGCGCTACGCAAGACACCCTTCGCATCGTAACGGTACAGGTGGCGGAATCCGGTCCGTGCGCTTCGCCACAAAAACGAACCGTCGGCTAAAAAGCGCGGTTCGTCCAGGATGTCTACCCATGCGGGCGACGTTTCCTCCAAAACTTTCGTCGTCTTGCCCGTGGTCGCGTCGGCGTAAAGTAGATGCAAAAATGTCTGGGTTCGGTTCTGCACCTGTACCACGACGCGGGCGGAGTCCGGTGCCCATCCGAAGCGTACGATCAAGCGGTCGTCTTCGGAATAGCTATCCAGATTCGTCCACACAATCGGGAGATTCTCCCCGGCGACGGAAACGATCCCCAGGGTCGCCTTCGGGTTGGGGTCGCCCGATTTGGGATACGGAAACTCCTCCACCGTAGGAATCCGCGGCAACTCGTCGGCGATAGGGATCATCGGGACCGCGGTGTCGTCGAGACGAAGGAACACCAGTCGTTTGCTGTCCGCGCTCCAGCGGAAGCCCGTAGTTTTGCCGCGCCCGTACAGTTCCTCCTCATATACCCAGTCCAGTCGCCCGTTGAAAATCTTTTCCGAACCGTCCGTGGTGACCCGGCGTGGCGGCGTTGCTTTTCCCGTGTTCCAATCCAGGGGGGCGATATACAGGTCATTCTTCGCTACGAACGCGACATGCGAACCGTCGGGCGATAGCGTCGCGTTCGTGCGCCGTTCGGTCGGCGCGGCGGTGACACGGGCGGCGCGGCGGGAAACAAGGTCGTAGGCGTACAGGTCGCTTTTTATCGTTATCAGAACGCGCCTGTCGGCGTCGTCGAAGGAAAACGCGGAAGCGTTACGGGAAGCGTTTTTCGCGGTCTCGATGGGCATTCCGGGCAGTGCGGCAAGCGCGGCTTCGAGAACGGCGGGATCATACAGCGGCGATGTCACCCCGGTGCGGGCGTCTACCCGGTACAGAGCGGCAGTCCCCGATTCGAACCGGGTTTCCAGTAGTTGGGGCGGGTCGCCGGGGTTGACGGTGCGCAACCAGCGCAAGCGCGGTATGGCTCCGTACTGGTCAATGCCTCCGGCAAAGCCGAGGGCTTCGTCCAACGTCAGCCGCTTATCATTGTCGGCGTGGACCGGCGACAGAGGGGTGCAAAGAAAAACAACGGCAAGCGCGGCGAAAGCGAAACGGGAAAAACGGAGAAATGACAGGGGGGACTCCTTATTCGGCGACATCATCGAAATTATAGGCACGATATGGGATTTCCGCAATCATCGTGCCATCGGTCGTTTTGCTCACTGTCCGCCTTCGCCCCGCACTTTTCCCTGGTCTCTGTCTATTAACAGCAGCCGGACGTCCCACAGCACGACACCGCGAGTTCGGTTTTCCCGGAATTCGGCTTGGGAACGCACAACTCTTTCGCCAGACAATCGGTATGCTTCGCGGTCAATTCCAGAGTAACCGCGTCCTCGCTGATGGTCACATTCCGCACCGGATACTGCGAGATCACGGTATCCTCATATTCGAACTCGACATCCAGATCGGTGTCGGCGGGAAGTACCTTGCCCGCGAGTCGGACAATGTCGTGTAACTTCCCGGCGTTCAAACGGTGATCCGCGTCGGGTCCCTCCCACGCCTGTAGCACACAGGCTTGTACGGAGTGGATCGCTCCGCCGCAGTCAATGAACGACTTTTTCACATAGCCGACCTCGGTGATATGAAACGACACCGGGACAGGATTTAGCCCCGGTAACATCAGCCGAAACGACTTCTCACGGTTCGCCTCTAAGAGGGCTTGTAATTCATTTATAGTCATCGTCTTGCTCCGCATCATATAATCACAGCACAAAACATTTCGCCATACGACGAAATAAAATCGCGCAGTGGAAGCCGCACCCATTTGACCGCGACGAGTTACGGTATACTGAGCGCACTATGACACTGCTACGCCGCCCTGTCACCGCGCTTTGTGCCGCGACGATGACCGCGCTTTTCCTTTCCATGATGTCCCTGTCCGCATGCGCCGCTCCGCAACAATCCGTGATGCTTTCCCGCAACGGCGACATTACGGCGCGACGGGGGGAAGCCGACACGCTATTCTCCGTTCGTAGCGCGATTTTCGAGCCAGGTTGGGCGTTGCGCACCGCGACGCTGGACACCACGACCGGCACGATGCGCATCGCCGCGACAACAGCCGGAAGCAAGATCGAGGTCAAACCGACGGTCGAGGCAATGGGAAAAACGTTGCGCGTGTCGGTCGCGTTCACCGCCGACAAGGATACGCCGGTCAACTCCACGCACGTTTCGGTGAATCTACCGGTCGGCTCCTATGTCGGCGGCGAAGCGGTCTGGAAAGGGGCGGATGGAACAAAGACATTCGCCGTTCCTGCCGCCGCCGCCGCGGCGCGCATCACCGAGGGTAAAAACGGCGGTCTGACACTCGCGGGAAAAAACGGCACAAATAAACTCACGGTCGCGGCGACCGGGGAAACCGGGATCCTGTTACAGGACAACCGCGTTTTCGGCGGGTCGGAGTTAGAGGTTCGCATCGGCGCGATCACCGAGCACGTGATGAAAGCCGGACAAACCGAAACCGTTTCGTTCACGGTCGAACTGCCGGAAGCGATCACGCTGGAGAACGAGAAACCGCTCGTGATGCAAGCCGGTCCCGACTGGGTTCCGCTTTCGCCGAAATCGCTCGACATCGAACCCGGTTCCGCGCTCGACTTTTCGGCGTTCCTGTCCGATGCCCCGGCGGGCAAATACGGTCGCCTTATCGTCCGCCCCGACGGACATTTCGCGTTCGAGAAGCGCAACAAAGCCCAGCGTTTCTACGGCGTGAACCTGTGTTTCTCCGCGAACTATCTGGAGCACGACGAAGCCGATGCGTTAGCCGAACGGTTGATGCGGCTCGGCTATAACACGGTCCGGATTCACCACTACGAGGGCGACCTGATCGACCAGAAGTCACCCGACAGCCTGACGTTCCGCTCCGAGCAGTTGGATAAATTAGACTACCTTTTAGCCGCCTGCAAGAAGCGGGGGCTGTATATCAAAACCGACCTGTTCGTTTCGCGCCCCGTGAAACCGGCGGAAATGGGCTTGACCGAGGGCGGCATGGACGATTTCAAGGACGCCGTTTTGGTCTCGAAACCGGCGATGGACAACTGGAAGGCGTTCAGCAAAAAACTGCTCACGCACGTCAACCCGTACACGAAGCTCGCCTATAAGGACGAACCCGCGCTCGCCTGGGTATCGCTGATCAACGAGCCGAATTTAACCAACGGGCGACTCGGCGCGTGGAAACCGGACCTGCGAGCAAAGTTCGAGGGGGAGTGGAAGTCGTGGTACGGCAAGCGGTATCCAAACAGCGACAAGTCGGTCCCGGAACTGCCGCGTAACATGGAAGACAACGCTCTCGGGCGCGACGTGGCGGCGTTCTTCGCGTTCCTGCACAAGCGCGGCTACGACGAAATGACCGGCTTTCTACGCAAGGAGGTCGGCACAAAAACGCTCCTGACATACCTGAACGGCTGGTCGGAAACCCCGGCGTTCCTGGCGACGCGGGATTCGTTCGACTTCGTGGACAACCACTT
>JACMIS010000551.1 GCA_014381035.1 Armatimonadota bacterium | reverse complement strand
GGAGATGGAAGTGCTCGCGGTCGCGTCCGCGTGGGATTTGAAGGCAATGGAAGAGCGTGAGCGCACCAGCAAAGCGGCTCGGCTCGCCTATGATAAAGCGGTCAAGGCGGCGAAGCAACGCAATGGTAAACGCTCCAGCGGGACTCTCGCCTCACGCTCCGGAGTCCGCAGCGCGGTGACATCGCGCAACGCCCCGGTCGCCGCAAACGGACTGTCCGCGACTGCGCAATCCGTTTTTCCTGCTTACCGTGCCTTCATCAAATCGCGGAACCCCCGTCTCACGGAGAGTCAGGCGAGCGATATTACCTGGGCGGTTCTTCGCTACTCGGAAGCCCTCGACACCGATCCGCGTCTCGTTATCGCACTGATCATCGCGGAGTCGGACTTTAACCCGAACAGCACCTCCCGGAGCGGCGCGATGGGACTCGGTCAGCTGATGCCAGGAACGGCGCAGGACATTGCTACCAAAACCGGGTTGCAAAACCCGTATGACCCGGTCCAGAATATCGCGGGTTCGGTCTGGCTATTGCGCTCCCATCTGGATAAGTATAGCGGTGGTAAGGCGATGAATGACCTGAAATGGAACCACATCTCGCTCGCCCTCGCCGCCTACAATGCCGGACCCGGCGCGGTCAAGAAATATAAGGGGATCCCGCCCTACCGCGAAACACAGAACTACGTGCGGAAAATCAATTCGATCTACCGCCAGTTGTGTGGCGAAACGGGTTAGCGGAGCATGATTTGCGCGGTGCATGCGGTTATCGGTGCGGCGATTGGCAAGGCGGCGGATCACCCCGGCAAGGCGTTCGCGGGCGGTGTTGCGTCGCATTTGATAGGCGACCTGACTCCGCACAAAGACTTGTCCGCCAAAGTGGAGTTGCCGCTTCTTGCCGTCACCATCTTTCTTATCTTTCTGAAATATGGAATCAAATCGCCGGAGTTCTGGGGGGCGGTCGGCGGTTTTTCACCCGACTTTGAAAATGCCGCGTGGATGTTTGGTTTGACGAAAAAAGAGTCGTGCCGTTTTCCCACTCACATACAAGGGGGGAAGTATCATGCTCCCGCGCTTTCTACCGCGTTCCCGCAAGTATTGCTGGTAGCCGTATGCTTGTACTATCTTCTCCGTCCTTCCGAGAAACGGTAGCAGCTCTAACTTCCACCCGTTATTCATCTTGCAGGTACTTGTCCGCTTGATGCCGAATAAGCAGGTGAAAACTTTTTTCGCCATTCCACTATTTTCCTGTAAGAAACGCGCCGTTGTCTTCGTTACTTGATTCGAAACCAAATACAAAAACCGGGCTTATTTCACTGACAACCGGATGGTCGCTTGTCGCGGTGCGCGACGCGCTCCGCTCCGGTGATCGCGCGAAAATAGATCGCGCCGTCACCCCGCTTTATAACCGGTGTGTGGTGCCGTTATCGCGTTTTGCCAGCAATTTGTTGCGAAAAGGGGAAGCCATCGGTCTGAGTGTCGGAAAGGACGGCGAAGATATTGCCGTTGAGGCATTCGATAAGGTTTTCACGGTCATTGTTGGCGATAACGGCGACCGCATCCTGGACGAAGTCCATTTTTTACGAACGCTGTTTCGGGCAGCCCGTTGTGTCTGGGTAGACGCGCTTCGTTTGCCCGATACACGCCAGAGCCGTCCGCGAAGCGACCGTCTGGAGCGCGATAGCGAACCGGAAAGTCCCGCGCCGACGCCGGATGAGGAGATTTTCGGCGCGGGAAAAACCGCTCTGGTGGTGCTCCGTTTGTTATTTACCGATGGGGAGCGGCTGGGCCGTTTGCTACGTAAAAGCGGAGCCGGGACACGTCATTTCCGCCAGTATCAAGCACTGGCACTGTATGAATTGGGCGAACGGTTACGCGATGATCTGGAAGGGGCGACGCGCGAAGCGGAGACAGTTGTCCTGCGTTTCTGGAGACAACTCTCCGTCGAAACGATCTGTATACGCGCACGGGATTGGGTCCTGGTCGAAACCGCGTCCGGTTCGTGTATCAATACGCTCCCGGACGTGCAAACCTATTTATATGAACCGATCCGAATCGCGGTAGAGGTTGTGGTCGGTGCCGATTTGCAGAATCGCGCCAAACGGTATATTTTGCGCCATGAGATGGGGCGGCTTCTCACGGAACGCGGAGCCGAAATCGAAACGATAGGCAGAGAGTAATGGAAAAAAACACGAAAGCCAGCGTGAGACAAGACGGCGGTGTGATTTCCACACAGGACATTTTATCCGTCGCGTCCGGGATCGCCAGTAATGGGACGGTACGCCGCGTATGGGCGGAGTCGGTATCGGACAACGTTCTCCGAGAACGCGTTGCGTGGTCACTGCCGCCAGAAGATGAGGAAGAGCAGATCACCGACGCCATCTCGGATGTTTCGGACGCTGTCCCCGAACGGCTCCAGCCGCGAATGTGGGCTCTATCGGAGCGGTTCGTGCGGACACCGTTCGAAAGCCTTCCCTATCGCATTCTAAACGTTATCGAGACCGTACTGAACTTGCCGTGTTTCGCACCCGCAATCGCTGCTTCGGACCCGTTCGGAGCGGCTAATCTGGTCAGTCAGGCGGTAATGACTGCGGAGTCCGTGCGCATCGAGTTTCAACAACTACCGTCGGCTTCACCAGACAATGAATTAAGCAGCCTGGTGCGTATCATCGTGGATGCGTCGGCACTAAGCCAAGAAGGCGATTATTCTTCGGCGGCAGTGACGCTAGCCGAAGGGGATAAATCCCTGTCCCCGCTTTTGGTGCCGCTCAATGCTCAGGCGCGTGGACTTCTGGATGTTGATAAATTTCCTCCGTCGGAGCACGCCCGTCGTCTGGTCTCAGTGAGCCTGACCCCGAAGTAAGAGAGAAAGCGTGACCAACTCGCACGAAATTAGCGAATCCGTTTACAGGCGGTTTGAACAGATTGCCGATGCTCTCCGCACCAATGCGTCGCCGATTGCCCGTTACACCCTTCTTTCGCTACTCCGGCGTGCCGGACTCCATCCCGCACTGGAACCGTTCCGACTCGACCCGTTGCTTTCTTTGAACGGTAGCTTTGTCAGTCTGGCGGCGCAAGTCGCGGGAATATCCGCGATGCTTGATGCCCACACCGAACCGTCAGAAACTATCGGCTCCGTCGGGGGTACCCTGTATTTGCCAGCGGGGAAATCCGTGTCGGCTTGTCGCGTTCGCTCTGCTTATCTTCCCGCTCATCCTGTGGCGCGGTGGCAACATCCGGTGGCGGTTCATCCGGTATCACCCGATCTGGAAGCCTCGGCGCAAAGAGCGTTCGAAGCCGCATTGCAGCTGATCCTTTTTGTCTGTCCAGGCGAACAACCGCCCGCCCCCGCACTGGTTTTCTGGGGGGCGGACGGTGTCGAGGATGCAGTGGCGCAGACAACGGCGGGCGACTCATTGCAATTGCCGCTCACGCTGTCGTTTGTCTCGGCACTAACGCGACTTCCTGTTGCCTCCCGCGTTGGCGCGACCGGAGCGGTACAAACATCGGGTCGGCTTTCGCCAGTCGGTTTCGTAGATGAGAAGGGCGAAGCGTTCCTCGCCCGACACGGCGAAGGCTCGGTATTTTTAACACCAGATGATGGCGCGGATATTCGAGAAATCGCCATGAAACTGGGGGACGACTGGCGGAAGCGATTCGCAACGCCTGTGAAAGGCGAAATATTCGCGATTCCATCAGATTGCATTCCCACGTTCGTTTGTGCCGAGATCGAAAACGCTCCGGTTTTCTGGGCGAACCATGCGGCGGTATTTCGCGCCGCCCTGCCGAACTATGAGGCGATGTTCGTCGACTCGGTAGCACGCTACGGTGGCAAAACATACCGCGCGCATACCGGGACCGGGGAAGGGCTCGGCGCGGTGTTTGCCGGTGCTAAACAAGCGACGGACGCGGCTGTCCACCTATTGCGGTGCGCTCGCGCCGGTATTTGGGAGGATGCTTTCGGCGATTCGCTTCCGATCCGGATCGGCATTCACCGCGGTGACGGGGAACCGTCTGGAAATGGTTGGCGTGGTGCCGGTCCGGCACTGGCGGAGCGGATCGCGAGTGCCGCGTCGGCGTACCAGATTCTAACCAGCGATGCGGTTCATAGGGCGACAAACCCGGCGGATTGGGTGAACCATGGCAAACACCGGTTACGTGATCTGTCGGATGCGGTGACGCTGTGGCAGGTTACTTCTCCCGATATCAAGGCGATCAATGTTCCGCCGGAATCATTCGATACCCGGCACCACAACCTGCCTGCGGTTTTATCGCCGCTCGTTGGGCGCGATGACGCAATAGAAAATCTTCTCGAGTATCTGACAAACGAGCGATTTATTACGCTTACCGGTGCGGGCGGCGTCGGTAAGACACGGCTTGCTATCGCTGTGGCGGCGCGTGCGCTTTTTGAAACGAAAACCGCGGCCCGCTTCACGGACGGCGCGTTTTACGTATCGCTTGATGACGAAAGCCGGGACGAAAGGGCGATCTCTGACGCCGTCTGCGAGGCAATCGGGGTAACGAAAATCGCCTCGCTCGCGGCGAAGCGACTACTCCTCATACTGGACAACGCGGAAAGCGCGGCGGATAGTGTCGCACGATTCTCGAAGTCGCTCCTGAACGAGGCACGGGACGTAGTTTTTCTGATCACATCGCGGATACCGATCCGGTTGCACGGCGAAAAACGGGTGGGTGTTTCTTCGCTTGACATACCGAAGGGTGACGCGGAGGAACAGGAATGGGAGCAAGCCTCCGCGGTGCGGCTTTTCCTGGACCGTGCCCGTGCTATTGAGGAGCAATTCTCTATCGCCACCCAAACCGAACGGGACGCCTTGACTAATCTCCTGCGCCGTTTAGACGGTTTGCCCCTTGCCATTGAACTCGCGGCATCTCGCACCCGCTATCTGTCTGTCAGCGAGATCGAGAGTCGACTTGCCGATTCGCTGCGTTTATTGTCTACGCGGGAAACGGACGTGCCGGAGCGACAGCGCACGCTGATTGCCACTCTGGAATGGTCGTACACGCTGTTATCGGCTGCGGAACAGCGACTGCTTCAGCGCGTCTCCGTTTTTGTTGGTGGATTCGGGGTGGATGCGGCGGAAGCGATGATGGGCGAGGATCCTGACACGCTCGATCTTCTTGCATCGCTTGAGGAGCAATCGCTCCTGGTTTGCCAACGCGCCGAGAAGGGGGAACCCCCTCGCTTCTCACTCCTGCAGACCGTGAGCGATTTCGTTCGCTCGAAACGACACGAAGGGGCGGGGGAAGATAACTCCATCCGAGAAACCCATGCCCGCTACTTCATGCAATTTGCCGAGCGTAACGGGGGCGAGGATATTACCCTGTCTGCTCGGGAGACCGAAGCATTCGATGCTCTGGAGCGGGATATGGGGAACCTTCGTGCGGCATGGTCCTATCTGCGCGAGATCGGAGATACGGAACGATGTGCGCGTCTGGCGGTAAACCTGTCCGATTTTTTGCGGCGGCGGGGTCATGCTCGCGAGCGGCTGGATTGGATCGAAACCGCGCTCGCCACCACAGACGACGCGGGACTTCGCCGCCGACTCCTTTACGTTCATGCCATGACACTACGCGATATCGGACGTGTCACCGAATCGGATACTCTCGCCCGTTCGCTACAGTCTCTGGTCGAGCAGACCGGCGATACCGTTCGCCTCGCCGACGTTCTCGCTCTGCGCGGAAGTATCGGGACTCATGCAAAGCAGTTCGGTGAATCGGAGCAGTTCTTCGACGACGCCGAAAGGCTCTACCGGCTTGCGGACCACAAACCCGGCATCGGCACGGTTTGTCGTAATCGCGCGGTAAACGCAATGCGAATGGGGGAAATGGAGCGGGCAAAAGCGTTGCTGGAAAAGGCTCTCCAGATGTGTGACGAAATCGGCGACGAGCAAGCAGAAGCCTACGTGCATAATAATCTGGGGCACCTGCTCAGCGAAGAAGGGAATCACGCGAAGGCTATCGTTCACTTCCTGCATCAGTTGAACTTTTGCCGACGAAACGCCGACACTATCGCGTGCGCGGTGTCTTTGTTCAACATCGGGGAAGCGTTGTTGCACCTTAAGCGGGGCGATGGGTTGCCGCTGATGATCGCCGCCTCCGAAATCTTTTCCCGAGTCGGGCATCCCTATGCCGAAGCCACCCGTTCGGAGAGCGAAACATGGCGCGAAAAAACAAATACAACGCAGGGCAGTTTTGCTGCCCTGCGTCGTGCTTCGAGTCGTCGAACGCTCGCGGAGTTGCGAGAATCGTACATCAGCGATTAGCGTTCGGGTTTCGCCGGTTGCTAATCGCTGATAGGTTGCTACCGGAACGCGGAGAACGTGGAATTATCCGAACCGATATAGACCGTGTTGTCGGGACCGACGACCGGGGTCGTCCGAATCTCGCCAAACACCGACGCTTCCCAGCGTTTGATCCCGTTCGGGCGGATGGCGTACAGTTTCCCGTTTAAGGAGCCTGCATAGACCAGACCGTCCGATCCTACTGCGACCGAGGAATCAATGTCGGAATACAGGGACACCGTCGGATCGAACGGCACCCGGAAGGGCCAGCCCGGTACGATGTCGCCCGTGTTGGCATCCACGGCGAATACCTGACCCCCTGCCGCTCCCGAGTCGGCGACGTCACCCCAGGTCCCGATATAGACAGTACCATCGGGTCCCACTGCCGGTGCGCCAGATACCAGCGTCGCGGTGGGCAGAATCCGCTCCCACAGTATCGCCCCGGTTTCGGTGTTGATTCCGTAAAGCTTCACGCTCTCCCCGGCGGTCAGGCCGGTGGCGACGTACGCCTTCGTCCCGTCCGCGCTCAGCGCAACGCCGGTCGCTACCGCGCCGTCAAGATCTACCGCCGGATAAGGGCGGGTCCTGTCCTGCTTGAACGCATGGAACTGCGCCGATTGCGCCAGTAGCGTAGACGAGGAGACATAGTAGCTATTGTCAGGACCGATGACCGGGGTCGTAACTGCGGACGCCGCCGCCGTCACGGTCTGGAATTGCGGTGCCTCTGTCACGACGTTACCGCCGCCGTCAACCGTATACGCGAAGGAGGCAATCGTGCCATTTTTGGTCGGCACCCGGATCAACGAGGAGCCGCTTTCGATAGCCAGGGTCGCCGTGATGCGGCTTCCCCGGATACCGTTCGCGACGACGTAAGCCCCATTTACATTGACATCGAAGAGGAGAGCACCCGTGTTCGGGTTTGTGGCATAAACACTACCGAAATCCCCGACAGTGAGCACGAAGCTGTCGCTCGCATGGAAAACGGGGGTGCTGATCTGTTCCGGCACCGGGTTGATATCCACCGGGAAGTTGGGTAAAGGAGAGCCTACCGTGTTGAAACCGAAGAGTCTTCCTTCCGCGCCGCCGACGAACACGGAGCCGTTCGTGCTGAGCACCGCCCCGGCACGTACCGGACCGTCCAGCGTTTGCGCGGGCCAGACACGGCTGCCAATGCGTCCGACCTCGATTGCGACGGTGGTTTCTTCGCCGGACTCCGTGTCTATCGCCTTGACCGTGGTTTGTCCTTCCGCTTTCCCAATTATCGAGGTGATACCTGTCTGTGGATCGGTCGAAACCGTGGCGATGGCTTGGTCCGCGACTTCGAAGCGCACGACGCTGACAGGAACCATGTTCCCGCCGGTTTCCGCGTCGTATCCGGTCGCGGATAAGAGTACCACGCTATTCGCCCCGTTGGTGGAAAGCAAAACCGGGTCCGGGGTGACCGCCAGCCGCACGATGGTGGTTGCGAGATCGAGCCCGACGGTCTTATTCGGTTCGGCGAGCGTGAATTGCACCACGGTACTCGCTCTCGCGAGTGCGACCCCGGTCCCATTCGCGGACGCGAACGCGACACCGGTCAGAGTATAGTCCCCGCGGATCGGCAGACTGTCGAACGTCACCCGACTGGGCAAGCCATCGCCAGGACGTTCCACGGTGCGGGTTTGTGTCCCGCCTGCGCCGGTGATGGTGAGCGTGATGCTGTTCGCCGCGAGGGGGATTTTTCGCGTGCCTTCCGGGCGGGGCCACTTGATCATCATGGTCATCGAGGCGTTTTTACGTGTCGCTGCGGATTGTGTCGCGGAGTTACCCCCGCCGCCACATCCCGCGGTGAGAAGCGTCACGGACACGGCGCAGGAGAAGGCGGTCAGCGCGAGCGTTGCGGGTAAAACCCGCGAGAAATGATTCGAGCGTTTCATACGTTTTTGGTGTCCTTCTCCTACTTCACATCCACGCCGACAGAACCGGCGCGAACATCTACATCTACGAAATCGCTCTTGCGGGTGTCGAACCTGCTGGTTGCGACCACACGGTACGAGCCGGGGGTGTTCGGGGCGGAATACTCGCCGTTGGCATCGACGGTGCCGAGCCCGCTTGCGGGCGCACCGGTCGCCTTGTCAACGACTTGCCACGTCACCGTCGTATCGGTGAGCGAATCGGTACCGTCCGTGACACGGGCGTTGAGTTTGATCTTGTCGCCAATGCCGACGATGGCGGCGGGTTTATCCAGAATCTCCACCCGTACCGCCGAAAGAATCCGTACCCGAACCTCGGCGACCTTGAGCGGGTCCGGATCGAATACGCTGGTCGCGGTAACGAAGAAATCGCCTTCGTTGCGTCCCACAGTCAATCGTCCGGCGGGAGTGATCGTCACACCGAGCGGGGCGTCTCGCACCCCCCAGACCACACCGGTGTCGGAAACTCCGGTGCCGGTAACCGTCGCGGAGAAGTTGAAAGCCTTTTCGATGGACAGGGTAAGGTCGGAAACGTTCGGGGTCACCTTTACATCGGAGAGTATATACACCGATGTTGCGACCGATGTCGCCTGGTCAATGTTGACGACTACGCTGGCTTCCCGTGGCTTGATACCGGTCACCAAGTCACCGTTGAGGGAGATCTTGTCGGCACCACTGACGATGCTGATTCGGGCGGTGCCGGGGCGTACCATGATTTGAGTCGTTCCATCGGCATCCAGACCGGAGTAGCGTAGCGTGCCGGCTTGTCCCATCGGGAAGGATTGATTCCGATCCACCACGACCGAGCGAATCCGCCCGTAGGTAGCAATCGTCGAGTCAATCGAGCCGTCCGCTTTTACTGTGGCGTTCGCCTGAGCGGTGCCGACAATACTGCCGCCCTGATTCGGCTCCGAGTAGAACGTGACGGTGAGCGGGAAGGGGCGTCCGGTGATCGCGTTTTCGTCGGAGGTATAGGTCGCGGTGGGGGCACCACTATATTCCGCGGCGGCATCGCCGCTTTTGGGACGTTCCGCTTTGAAAACGAGGTCGCCGCCGCCCTGCTTGGCACCGGAGAATTTGATTTCCGCCGATATGGCGGACGATAACCCCTCGATTCGGGTGCGTGCTCCCCAGACGATCTCCACACGGGCGCGTGCGGGAGCAGGGGTGGGTGTCGGTGTCGGGCGTGGGGAACCCGACGGTGATGGCGATGACGATGGCGTGGGGGAATCCGATCCACCACAACCGACTAATCCGTATGAAATCAAACCGAGACAGGATAGAACGCATAAGGAGCGGACTGCCCGGCGAGTGTGAGAGCGCATACCTGCTTTTCTCCTCTATGGGAATGGGGCTACGAACGAGATTCGGCAAGCATAGAGCGAAATCCTTTTCGAACCAAAATATAAAGAAATTTATTCTGCGAGAATAATGGTGGCTTGCCAGAAATCGGTCGTGGGTAGTGAATTCGCGTCGCCGGAGAAGGTGGAAAGCGTGGTGTGAAGGGTTTCGCCGTTCATTTCGAGCGCGATCGTTTCGTCATCCGAAGGGCGCAGACAGATCGTGTTCGCGCCGCGTAACAAAGCTATCGCGGATAGCGTAAACCCGTCATCAAAACCGAGATAACCGACAAACCGTGCCGCCCCGACTCCGAGTACCGGCAACTCTTTCTTCGCCACGCCCGCATACAATTCCGCCTCCCGCGCCGTTTGTTTGACGATGACCACGCGGGCGTCTTTGTTGGATGCCGCGATCCGTCCTAACCGCTTCGGCTCGATCTGTCCGCAGTCTATCCAGAGGAGCGGCTTTTCGGTCAATGGTTCGGAAGCGAGCAGATCAGGGCGATGACGCTGCCCGATTTCGCCGGGTTCGATGCGGAGCGGCAACGTCCCGATCCGATCTCGAAACAACAGGTACGCCAGGATTTTCAAAACGATATGACGCGGCGACTCGCTGCTGCGACTTTCGAGAACGATCTTTTCCCGCGTCGCGTCGTCCGCTTCTTTGAGGAGCGTAAAGGTATATTTCACAGACTGGAATATACCGTGCCCTGCATTAAATCGTCATTTCGGAGCGGTCCCGGCCGCTCTGGAGGAACGCTGCCTATATTTTCCTAGTTTTGCGGTACGAGCCGTTTACGAGTGCCCCGACGCCACAGATCGCCATCCAGAAGGTACCGATCTCGGGAACAATGAACGGAGTCGCCCACGAAGATCCCATGTATTCCGCGCCTTCTTCGTTGGGGTGAACCCCGTCCGGTCGTGCCGAAGGAGTATCCCGCATATATGCGTAACTGGTCCGGTCGCCCAGAATTATACGTGTGCCATCTACCATCTGTTCGTGCGTCAGTGCGTATGACTGCATCAGGGTGTTGGAATGATCGCTCCATTGGTCGAAAGATCCGGGTACCACATACGTGGGACAGTTGAGCGAAATCTTCTTCACCGTGCTTTCCGGGCGCAAAAGTGCACGGGTAATCCTGGTCAGGTTTGCCGCATATCGCTCCGGCTCGTACAGATTCGGTTTCCGTGAATCATTGACACCGAGAGTGATAATCACCGTATCAATGCCAGCCTGATTGAACAGATTGTAGGCGTACTGAAACAAGCCTGTTTCGGGCAACCAGTCCTCGGTACTTTTCCCGTTGAACGCCACCGTAACGATGAGCGGGTAAGGACCGTTTCCTGCGATGCGCCGCGCAAAGGAATCGGTGATCAAACTGTTGCCGCTTGGTGCGGGCGGGAGTCCATAACCGGCGGTAATGGAGTCACCGATGAAGCCGTAGCCAGCAGCGTATGCCGGTCCCGACAACGCGAGGGTCCCGGATGCCGCCGTCAGGACCAGTCGCGCAGAACACATTATCTTCATTATCGCCTCCCAGAATTTCTCTGTACAAGTAATCGCGGCGACCCGCGTCAGGTTCCCCCATGGCAGGATTTGTGCCGGAAACCTTTATATTTCCGCGAAAATCAGAAACAGGAAAACTACGACCCTGCGGCGAACCGAACGTCAGGATTAAGGAACTACGGAACAATGGCTCTGGGGAAAGTACCTGCGGATTACGAACAGCGCGTGTATGCGGGCGTTCTTGGCAAGATTATCGGCGTTTACATGGGGCGACCGTTCGAGGGCTGGCTCAACGAGCGGATCGAACGCGAACTGGGCGAGGTCTGGTATTACGTCAACGACAAACTGAACCAACCGCTCGTCGTCGCCGATGACGACATTTCCGGAACGTTCACCTTTCTACGCGCGCTGGACGATCACGGCATTTCCAAAGCGATCACTGCCGAAGCCATTGGCAAAACGTGGCTCAACTATCTCGTCGAAAACCGCACCGTGCTCTGGTGGGGTGGAATCGGGATGAGTACCGAGCACACCGCGTATCATCGCCTCAAATCCGGTGTTCCCGCGCCGCTTTCCGGGAGTATCGAGCGCAACGGGCAGGTGGTCGCGGAGCAGATCGGTGCCCAGATTTTTATTGACGGCTGGGGGATGGTCTGTCCGGACGACCCGGAAACCGCCGTGAACCTCGCGGGGCGTGCCGCGTCTGTCTCGCACGACGGGGAGGCGATCTTCGCCGCACAGGTCATTGCCGCGATGGAAGCGATGGCGTTCTCCGAGAACAAGATCGCGGTATTGCTACGAAACGCCCAAACATACATTCCACCCGGTTGCCTGATCTACCAGATTATCGAGGATATGACCACGTGGCATAGCGAGAACGGGCGCGACTGGCGTTGGTGCTTGCGCAAAATCGAGGATAAGTACGGGTACGATACGTATGGAGGGAACTGCCATGTCGTGCCGAACTTCGCGGTAGTGCTGTTAGGGCTTTTGTACTCCGATAACGATTTCCAGAAGGCACAGATGGTCACGAACACGGCGGGGTGGGATACGGACTGCAACGCCGCGAACGTCGGTTGTATTATGGGCATTAAAAACGGACTCAATGGGATCAATTCTCGCGTAGACTTCCGAACCCCTGTTGCCGACCGCATCTACCTGCCAACATCAGACGGCGGGCGGTGCATCTCCGACGCGTTGCAGGAGGCGAACCGTGTCGCGAACATGGGGCGGGTCCTGCGCGGGGAAAAGCCGATCTATGCGGATGGGGGAGCGCGATTTCATTTCGATATGCCCGGGGCGTTGCAAGGGTTCGAAGCCGAGGACGGTGCCGGTTGTCGTGGCACCGTCACCGTCACCAATGAAACGGTTGGGCGGGTGAGTGAGAAGGGCATCGCACAAACGGAGCGCGCGCTGGCGATATGCTACAAGCACGTCGGACCGGGACGGACTGCCTGCGCCTACACCCCGACATTTCTGCCGCCCGATGCGATGAAACCCGGCGGATACGGGATCGAGTGTTCGCCGACACTGTACCCCGGTCAAACATTACGTGCCCGCGTCGTCGCGGACGAAGCGAACGATGACTTCGCGCAGGTTTCTATCGCTATTCAGGTGTATGGTGATAAAGACAAACTGGAAACGATTTTAATCGCCACCCAAACGTTCGCCCCCGGCAATGCCCATCATTTCCATGTTCCCGTGCCGGAGACCGGCGGCAAACCAATTGCCTCTGTCGGCGTGCAGATCAGCGGCGATGCCGGAAGCGGAACTGTCTATCTCGACTGGCTCCAGTGGGACAGCACCCCGAATGTCACGTTTACCAAGCCCGAAGGCGAACCGGGAAAGGCATGGCGGAAGGCATGGGTGAACGCGGCGAGCGAATGGAGCGAGTGGGGGATGTGGGAAGGGAACCAGTTCAAACTGATCCAAAATACATCGGAAGACGGTTTTGCGCTGATCGGGTGTCGCGAGTGGCATCAATACACGGTCAAAACCGAAATGTATGCGCACCTTGCGGATCGTCTCGGCGTGCTGGTCTGTGGGCGCGGATTGCGCCGATACGTCGCCTTGACGCTCTCGCCCGACGGTGTGGCACGCCTTATCGAACGCTACGATGATCAGACCGCGACACTCGCCGAGGTGCCGATAGAATGGTGTCTGGACCTGCATTATCGCGTGACCATCACCACAAAGCGCGACGGCACCATTACAGCCACAATCGAACCGCCCGACCCGTCCGCTGACCCCATCCCTCTTGCCGCGAAGATCGCACCGGAACGTGCCCACGGCAATATCGGCTTGCTTGTCGCGGGCGGTCACGCGCAGTTCGGAGCGGTTTCCGTATCTCCCATGGAGTGATTCATGAAAAACAAGATAGTCGTCACTCTGTGTTCGATATTCTTGATCATCGCCATACACGTTGCCATCACTGGTGGCAAGATAGGCATCCATCGAATACTCCATTCGCAACAAATATCCAAACTTGACGCTATGAAGGCGAACCTCACTCGGTTCAAATCGAAACTCGATGTGTTGCAGCAAAATCTTGACTCGAAGGAGACCGAAGTTAAGATACTGGAACAAGAGACTAACAAAAAAGAGAAGCCGTTGAAGGGGAATGTGAGCGACATAAAGCGTATGAAGGCTGAAATCGCTTCTATCGAATCAAAGTACCGCAATGATGGTGCGCCGGGAAATGTCTACTCCGACTACCGGCTTCTACTGTCCAAACATAACGCGTTAGTCAACGAAAATAACGCGCTGCTTGAAAAGCATAATGTTGTCATTCGCAACTACAACAGTCATCTGGATTT
>JACMIS010000550.1 GCA_014381035.1 Armatimonadota bacterium | reverse complement strand
GGGCGGTTTCTGGGGCATGCAGACCATGAACCAGTGCCTGACGAAATACTACAAAGCGGGCATCATCTCCGAAGAAGACGCGCTCAACGCCGCAGGGAACAGCACCGAACTCAAACAAATGATCCGCCGTCCGACGTAAGCGCAATCCCGAACCGTTCTTCTTGCCCTGCGCCGTCCGCGCAGGGCAAGAAGTTACTACGCGGCAACCGATCACGATTGCTCTCACGCCGCATCTAGAGACCATGTTACTCTCTTCCCCTTTTCGACTCTGGTATGACGCTCCCGCAACGAAATGGACACAAGCCTTACCTATCGGTAACGGGCGACTCGGTGCGATGATCTTCGGCGGTCCGGCGCGGGAGCGGCTACAGATCAACGAAGAATCGCTCTGGTCGGGTAGGCCACACGATTATACCTGTCCTGACGGCGCGGAAATATTGCCCGAGATCCGACGTCTCGTGTTTGCCGGGGAGTGGGAACAGGCGCAGAAACTCGTCAACGAGAAGTTTATGGGTCTTCCGGTATGGCAGAGCGCGTATCAAACGGTGGGCGATCTGTATCTGGATTTCGGCGACGGGGGGTTCGAAGGGTATTCGCGGTCTTTGGACATTGATGCCGCAACCGCCACAACAGAGTATGTCAGGAACGGGGTCCGCTACAAGCGAACGTACTTCGCCAGTTATCCGGACGACGTCATTGTCGTCCGCATCACCGCCGACAAGCCGGGCGCGGTCGCGTTTACGGCACAGTTTGAGACACCACAACCTCGAACGTCCACGGTAGCGCGGGATGAAACACTCGCACTGTACAGCCTACCGACAGGCGAGGAAGGTGCCCCGGATCGGATACATTTCCATGCGGGGATGCGCTGCCTTCCGGAAGGAAAGAACGCCACAGTCGTTGCCGGAGAAAACGGTTCGCTGGCCGTCGCCAACGCCGACGCTGTAACATTGCACATCGGCATTGCCACCGCCTACAAATCGTATAAAGAGATAAACGAAGATGCGCTCGCGCGGGTGCGGAAGCGGTTGGACGGTGTCCGCAAGAAATCTTACACCCAAATGCACACGGCTCATCTTGCCGATTATCAGCCGTTGTTCCGCCGCGTGTCGCTCGGTCTAGGGGATCAAGGCGCGGTGTCGAACCGACCGACGAATGAGCGAGTCGCCGACTTTGACCAAACGAACGATCCCGCCCTGGTTACTCTCCATTTTCAGTACGGGCGCTATCTTCTTCTCACCTCATCACGCTCTGGCAACACTCAACCGGCGAACCTGCAGGGGATCTGGAACGATCAGATGAACCCGCCGTGGGGTTCGAAGTTCACGGTCAATATCAACACCGAGATGAACTACTGGCCCGCCGGACCCGCGAACCTGCTGGAGTGCTACGACCCGTTGCTACGGCTTGTCCATGACATCGCCGAAACCGGCAAAACCACGGCGAAGGTCCAGTACGGCGCGCGGGGTTAGGTCTGCCATCATAACGTTGACGCGTGGCGCGGGACCGCGCCGGTAGACGGCGCGTTCTGGGGCATGTGGCAGACCGGCGGCGCGTGGCTGTGCAAGAGTTTCCGCGACTATTACGACTTCACCGGCGACAAAACCGTGCTGGAAAAGGCCTACCCGGTGCTCAAGGGCGCGGTCGAATTTTTCCTCGACGCGCTGGTGCCCGATCCAAACAACGGTCACCTCGTCACCTGCCCTTCGGTTTCACCGGAGAACGCGCACCACCCCAATGCCTCGATCTGCGCCGGTCCTACGATGGACAGCCAGATTCTCCACGACCTGTTCGATACGGTCATTTTGGCGTCGGAAGTCGCCGATAAGGACGCGGCTTTTCGGGACGTTGTGAAGCGTACGCGAGAAAAACTGCCCCCGATGGAGGTCGGCGCGGCGGGGCAACTCCAGGAATGGCAGGACGACTGGGATGCGATTGCTCCCGAAAAGAACCACCGGCACGTTTCGCACCTGTACGGATTGTATCCGAGCGATCAGATAACGCCACAAACCCCGGAACTGTTCGCGGCGGCGCGGAAATCGCTGGAGCAACGCGGCGACATGGCGACGGGTTGGAGCCTCGCGTGGAAGATCAACCTCTGGGCGCGACTGCGAGACGGCGACCGGGCATACACGATACTGCGCGGTCTGCTGACGCCGGGGCGCACCGCCCCGAACCTGTTCGATTTGCATCCGCCGTTCCAGATCGACGGCAACTTCGGCGCGACGAGCGGCGTTTGCGAGATGCTCCTGCAAAGCCACGGCGGAGAGTTGCATCTTCTCCCCGCCCTACCCTCGCTCTGGAAGAACGGTACCGTAAGCGGTCTGCTGGCACGCGGCGGATACGAAGTCGGTCTGAACTGGGCTGACGGCAAACCCACGCGGATAACCATCAAAGCGCGGCAGGACGGTACGTGTCAAGTCTGTTATGGTAATAAATCCCTGAAAGTTACCGTCAAAAAGGGAAAAACTATGACACTGAATAAGCCGTTTTAGAAGATGCCCCGTAGCAGAACTATCGAACTATCCGTTAGTTCTTCTGCTTATCCGGGATAGGGCAGACTTCGCCAATGCCTCTCGCCCGGTGTCGGCTACAGCGAGATCGATGATATCGCTCGGGCATCCCGGCAAACCGACAATATCGAACATCATCGCGGTTCCCATTCCGAAGTCGGCATCCTGCTCGCCTAAGTGATACAAGGCGCATATCATTTCAGCGGGAAGGGAGGGGGTACTCGCCAGGAACTTTTTGAACGCCCGCCAGCGATAATGCTCTTCGCTCTTGTCGTCGCTCGCCTCGAATCGCTCGACGGTCTGTCGAATCTCTTCCCCGGTGACAATCCCCAGTTCGATCCACTTCGGGCTAAAGCCGAGCGGCAGTTCCATTCGTCGGTCTCTCTTCTGATTACCCTACTTCTGGTAAACCCGGATGTAGTCGATGTCCATGTACGACGGGAACTTAGTCGTCGCGTCGGGGTTTCCGGGCCAGTCGCCGCCGACCGCGAGGTTCGCGAGGATGTACATCGGGATCGCAGGCACGTTTTCTTTCGTTCGGTACCGCTCCACGCCGTCCACGTACCAGACAATCTCGTTCGGTTGCCAGTCCACCGCGTAGGTGTGAAAGCCCGCCGTGTAGTCGGGACCGACGAATTTGTCGCCCTTGCCTTCGTGCTTCCCGTCCGCCTTTTTGTAGTGGTTCGTCATGTACACCGTGGTCGGCTGGTGCCCCAGGGTTTCCATCACGTCAATCTCGGGGGGCCAGCTATCATCGGCGGGGAGTAGCCAGAACGCGGGCCACATCCCCTTCCCCTTTGGAATCTGTGCACGCATTTCGAACCAACCGAACTTCTGCGAGAACTTGCCGAACGACGCGATCATCCCGGACGTGAACTCCTTTTTCTGGATCGTCCGGCGCTCGGCGATGAAGCGCATGTTGCCCTTCTCGACGCGCCACCCGTCGGTCGCATAATACTGTTTTTCGTTATTGGCATTGTAGTGGACGCGGTCCCCGCCAGGGTATGTGTCGCTCCAGCGCGCCGTGTTCAGTTTCGAGCCGGTGAACTCGTCCGCGAACGTCAGTTTCCAGCCCGCTTTTTTCATGTCCCTGGGCGCGCGGCGCGACACTTTGGGGGGCGCGGCGTCCGCCGGGACGACCGGTTCCTGGGCAAGAACGGGCAGGCAAAACGAAACGGCAATCATCGCCG
>JACMIS010000549.1 GCA_014381035.1 Armatimonadota bacterium | reverse complement strand
TGAACGATTTAATGTGTGCTTCCGGTCGCGTCGCCTTCACGGTGTCGAGTAGTTCGAGATAATACGAATACGGCAATTTCGGGTGGATACCCGCGACCATATGAATCTCGGTCACGGGGATATGACGCGTTTGTTCCAGTTTCAGTCGCACGTCGTCCATCGTCATCGTGTACGGCGCGGGTCCATCTTTCTGGGCGTAAAACGAGCAGAATTTGCACCCTTTGTTGCACACGTTCGTATAGTTGATATGCTGATTGCGAACGTAGTAAGTGTTGTTGCCGTTCTTGGTTTCGCGGACGATATTCGCAAGTGCGCCGATCCCGTTCAGATCGTCCGACTCCCAGAGTGCCAAGCCGTCTGCGAACGAAAGCCGTTTCCCCTCCATCACCTTGTCATAGATCGAGGCGAGGGGCGAGTGTTGCAGGTAACGGTGTGCGATGGACGGACTCAGCGGCGGAAACGCGGTTTCCGTAAGCGGCGCATTCGGTATATTTTTCATCGTCTTTTTCTTCGGCACGGGTGCTTCTGATTTTAGTTGAACCCGTTCACTTTGTGCTTTCCTTCACAATGTATCGCCGGTCTTCCCCGATGTCAAGATGAAAACGCTCCAATGCGAAACGGTTGCTTTGTTATAGCGAATATAACAAATATTGTGATTTGTATCACGAAAAATCTGTTGCCTGTGTCACAGAATACCTGCACGGCACAAAGATATAAATAGTCCTGTTGATATGGTGCTCTCCGATACAAAATCTTTTTCGCGCCACCAACAAAGGAACTATTCATGAAACGTTTTGTACCTGTGTTCTCCCGGCGTGTTTTTTTTCTCACCACCCCGGTGCTCGCGAGCGTTCTGCTGTTGACAGGATGCGGGGGCGGCAGTGATTCCCCTTCACCGTCGGGGTCTCCCTCCCCGACGCCGTCACCGGTCATTTCGCCGTCGCCGTCCCCGACAGTCTCTGCGCGTGCCGCAGTCATTGACAGCGTAAAGGGTGCACGAAAAGCCGCCAATCTATTCGGCTCACCGTCGGACGTGTTTGGGCGGAGTGTGTCCGAGCGAAACGCGGGGATGACTCTTTCTCGCCGCATCATCGTGTATGTGCAGATGGCGAAAAAGGAAAGGACACGTCAGGCGGGTCCGATTTTCGACGAAACCAGCGGTCTGTATATAGTGATCGCGGACACGGAAAGCGGTCTTCGCTTGAACTATTTCGAAGATGCCGCCGGTACAAAGCTTGCTGGCTTTCTGGAAATCACAGATGTGGACGACCGCAGCGTCCAAATGATCTTCAATCTGCCGAAGGGGCAGCAAGCGTCCCAAGGGACACTGATGGTGGTTTCCCACAACGAGGAAGGCACGTCGGGCACGATGAAAGGCGACTTGACCGACCCCAACAGCGGAGATAAAGTTGCGTTCGATCTGATTTTCCGTCCCGGCAGTAGCCCAGAGGATATCAGTATCAGCGGTAACTTCAGCGTCACGGACGCCGACGGGACCATTGCGTTCCAAAACATGGCTGCCGATGAGGATGGCTCGATGTCCGCAGACATCCTGTGGAACGGAGTTCCCGGTGAACTGAACAGTAACGCGGACGGAGCCGGTTCACTGACGCTGGGTGCTGGATCGAATGAGTTGCGTGCCGAGTGGAACGCAGCGGGTGCGGGCAAGATCACCCTGCCGGGCGGCACCGTAGTAAACATCACGGACTTCGACACCGCCGATGGCGAAGGGTAGACAAAACGCCCGAACTGGTGGTCAGCTCGTTAAAGGTGTTGTATAATTCGCTTAAATCAGAAAACGTTTTCTGAAAACGTATTCGGTATAAATTATCTGCTTCAAGGAAGAAGGATTTGACCCACCATGCGGATTGTAATTAAGCCAGCAGGATTGATCGTTATCTTATTCGCCATAGGGGTACTTGCCGCGTTCGCGTTCACCAAACAAACGGTGCCGCGAAAGTCTGCTCCAATGGCAGTCGTCGCCATGCGTGCCACTCCGTCCCAAGTTCCTGAGAATTTAGCGGTGAATGCCGATATGTCGGCGAAAGGCAACAATGGTCTCCCAGAGGCATGGGGATTCCCCTGGTCTGGGCGTGGCAAAGTCGAAGCGCATCAGGATGACACCGAGGGCAACACGGCACCTCCGTCGATAGTCATCGATACCCATGACACCGACGGTCAAGGGCAGGTAGCGCAAATGATCAAGGCGAAACCTGGCGAAAGGTTCACCGTCAGTGGGTTTGTGAAAGCAAAAGGCAGTGGGACGTTTAGCCTTGCGGTCCAATTTTATGATGCCAAAATGTCACCGGTCGGTTTCGAGCATGTTGACTTTGCAAAACCCGGCGAGAGTTGGACGCGGGTAGGAAAGTCTATCTCCGTCCCGCAGAGTGCGGTCTCACTGGGCGTAATCATCTATGCCGACGGTAAAGGCAAGGGATGGATAGATGATATTTCGGTGACACGCGGGATGTAGATACGCGGGGTGCTTGTCATCCCGTCCCCGGCAGGTTACAATCGGATCAGAAACCATGTCGTCTCCCTTTTCTTTACCCGAACCCGGTACCAAACGCCCAACTCTGGGGGAGCAGGAAACCGATCTGCTTCGTTATGTCGCGGCGCAACCCACACCCCTGAGTGTCGGAGAGGCAGAATCAGGTTGGGGTGATCCGGCGAACCTGTCGCGCTCTACCGTTAAAACTGTGCTGGACAGGTTGCACCGCAAAGGGTATCTCGAACGAGTGCGCCGCACCGACGGCATCTGGGGCTATCGCTCCCCATTACCGGAACAGGAACTGATGGGGTCCCTCGTACAACGATTCGTCGAGCGCACCCTTGCCGGTTCCCTCGATCCCTTTCTGGCGTACTTTGCTCGCACCGGTGCCGGTCGCCTTTCGCCTACCGAGCAACGAGAACTGGAGCGGCTCGTGCAAAAACTCCAACCTCATGCGGACGAAAGCGAGCCCCCTGCTCCGTGAGCCCGGCGGACGCGTCCTGGCGCGTGCTCTCCCTGTTATGGCAAGCGTCATGGCAGGGTACGCTTTTCGCCGTGGCTGTTGGGCTGATCTGTCTGATTCGCCGTATCCCCGCCCCCTACCGCGCATTTCTCTGGTTTCTTGCCGGGGTTAAGTTTCTGGTCGGATTCCTGTATCTTCTCTGTTTCGGTCGCGGTGTACCGCTGAGCGTTTCGGTCCCCACTAATATGCTTCCTGTTTCGCAAGCGAAAGTAACGGTTGCGGAAAGTCCTGTTCTTGCATTTTCTTCGTGGATACTGGCGGGGTGGATAATCGGCGTTATTCTTTGTGTTCTAACAGTTGTTATCCGCGCTCGCACCACTTCCCGAACGTTAGCGCGCGCCGAACCAAATACCGTTCCGGCGGTAACGCAGATGCTGTCTGTGATGTCTGCACGGATCGGTGTTCCCGCACGCCGAATGCCCTCGGTACGGGTGGCTCCTAAAGGAACGGACGGTCCGCAAGTGACGCTATCGGGAAGAGGATGCGTGGTGGTCCTGCCCGCGCCATTGTTGCCGCCGTCGCCCACGGCACTCAGCGAGAATGATCTGCGGTTCGTGATCGCACACGAGTTGGGCCACGTACGGCGTGGCGATCTGTGGGCGGGTTTGTTGTTCGCGGCGATGCAGGTTCTATTCTTTTTCCACCCTTGCGCGGTCTGGGTAAAGCGCGAATGGGAAGCTGCCCGCGAGGAAGCCTGTGACCTTCTGGCATTGCGAGCGTGCGCGGATGGCGACCGCGATACCGCGGCACGGTATGGTGCGCTTCTGCTTCGACTCGGTAGCGGGTCGACCCTCGGCAGTGCCGGTTCCGCTCCGATAGCTGCCTCGCCGTTCGCCGCGCTTCGCCGCCGCCTGACCCATTTGAATCGTTATCAAACGGAGAGCCACGGCGGTTTTTCACGCACACCGTTGCTTATCGGGCTACCGATTCTTGTCGCTTTACTGATTCCCCTCGAGCCCCGCTGGGTGACAACCTCTCCAGGACCACGTCTACGATCTGTCACGGCACGTCGTACGCTTCCAACGAAATCGGTGCCGGTGGCTGCGCATGTCGCGAAAACGTCTTCTGTCGCACTCCGACCGATCTCGCGAAAAGTAGCGATTACAGTAGCACTTCCTCGCGTTAAGGTGATTGCCGACAGATATACTGTGGCAGTCGCGAAACGAGTACCCGCAGCGGTGTCCACACCGGCACCTTCTCGCGTGTTTGTCGTTCCCGCCCCAAAATCAATCGCTTCCGGGGAACCGAAGCCGACTCCCCTCGTCCCTTCCGAGCCACTTCTAATCACGCCTCCTCCCACGGTCGAGCCTGTTGCAGCGTCGATCTCCCCGTCACCAGTCTCCGTAACACCGGAAGCGTCTCCGGATTTGAGCGGGTCACCACTGCTTTCAATCGTGATTGAGGACACCGACTCCAGTAGCGGAACAGCCCCGTTATCCCGCTCCGTAGACACCGTGGCAGCCCGCGCCTCCGGGTCTGGCTCCGACAACAAAGTAGCCCCGCGCACCGGAATCACTGCACCAGCCCTGGATAATGCGCGACCATCCGTTACCCGGCCGATCCCGCTTCCCTCCCCATCGCCCGCCCCGGCGTCCCTGGAAAATGCCGCTCGGGATGCAGATATTTCACGTCCTTCCTCGCGGTGAGCGAAAGTTTCGTTGCGGAAGTATGGTAAAAACCGCGGCACCTATGGCATATTGAAAAAGATATTTCCTTTTTTCAGCAGAAATCTTACCTGTTTGGCGAATCGGCACGGTCTTTGCGATAACCCACACTGTTCGGTTACGGAATAAACGGGATAAGAATACTTACAATCTATGGGAACAGGTGCAACAACAGAGAATACTTCCGCCGCGAGCAACGTTATGATGATGCCTAACAGTGGGCGAAGCGGAACTGCAAAGAGCCACGCAATGCCATCCGGCAGTGGCTTCGCGATGCCGACGCGTTCGACCACCAGTAATCCAACCGGCTGGATTATTGGTGCTGTTGTTTTTGCTCTTGCGAGTACTTATTGGTACATGGGTGTGGGCAAGGCACGCACCGAAGCCACAGTAATCCGCGAATGGGCGAGGAGTACCCCGATAAAAGCTGCAGTCCGTGCCGCGATTCAAACGTCCGGGGCGCAACGAAAAAAAGTCTTTGCTTCACGCAAGACCACCCTGCTTGGCGCGTTCAAAACCGCCGCCCGGAACACCGGAGCGATAGACATGGCAAACAATCCGGTGCCGTTAGCGATGTCAGAATTGCTACAGAATAAGCTGATCAAGTCACCGGCACAAACCGTCGCTGCCCTGCAAAATGTTGCGGCAAAAGTAGAGAAGGCGGCTTTCCCTCTTCATCCGAAGTTAGTGAGTGACAGGGATCTATTCAACTACACGGGTTGGGGACTGTTGGGCGGAACCGTTATTTTCGCCCTCGGTGGAGTGGTCGGTCTCATACCCAGACGGCGCCTTTTCGCTATTCCCCCATCCGCCGCCGCCGCGCCGACCGCTTCCGGGTCGCCGCTTGCCGGACCGCGCATCGCAGCACCGACGATGGTCCCCACCATCGTCCCGCCCGCAACAACTTCGACTCCGTTCCCGCCCCCCCCGGACACCGTGCCCACCATCAACCCGCCGGTGCGGGGAAGCATCGCGGCGGGAGTCGCGGCCGTGGCGTCGTCATCGGCGGAAGTGACACGACTGGTGAAACGTTTGGAAGAATTAGAATCGCTTTCGGAGCGATTAAAAGGGGAACGGGACGAAACGCGGAAAGAGTTGTCCTGGACTCAGGTCGCTTTAGACGATTTCAAAAAGCGCGTCGCCGATGCGACGACGAT
>JACMIS010000011.1 GCA_014381035.1 Armatimonadota bacterium | reverse complement strand
CAGTTCAAACGGCGAACCAATCGTGGCATCCAGCGGAGCCCTGGCCATCAGCAGCGCGACGGGTTCGACCACGATCGACGTGCAGAGCCAGTTTGGTGCAAACGATGAAGATCTGTGGGCCGCGCATCTCCTGAATGGCGGCAGGGTAGTAGAAGGAATCGCGCTCCGTACCGAACAATGCGATAGTCTTCTGATTTATCGCAAGACACCGGTCGGCATCGTCCAGAATGAAGTAGAGACGACGCAGATAGCCGCATGCTTCGTGTGCCCCGACGACGCGGCGGTGTATATTCCTTTCCACCGCACAAAGCACGTCACGCACCAATGCTTCCCCGGCGTAATCTTTTTCGTTCAATCCCTCGCATAGGTACTCCCCGCACCGACCGAAGATCCACGGATCGTAGGCGGAGAATTCCACGCAAGCCACGGCGATTCGGAGCAGTTCCGCGTCGGGTGCCCCTTCCCGTGACTCGAAGTGCTCCAGCAGCGGCGATAGCTGGTAGCCGTTCTTGATCAGATTTCGTTGTCGCAGATTCCGAGCGGCATAGGAAAGGTTTTCCATATGCTCCGCGACGAATGATATGCCAACCATCGTTGTCAGCGAGAAGTGTTCCTGTGCGTGCCACGATTTCCCGCTTGTATTCTCAAAATAGCGTCCGAGCGCGTGGAAGTTCACCATATACGCGAAGGAGCCGGGATGCGGCGTGTAGGGCGTCAGGGAGTGTCCGCGCATGTATTCGAGGCTATGAAACCCCTTATCCGATGCGATCAAAAGTAGTTTCTCACTCGATAATCGGCGCAGGTTTCGCAGACTATGGAATGCGCCGATGGGAAACAAGACGCTCCCCGTCGGTAGATCGGCTTGATACTGTTTGAGCAGTTCGTTGAGCTCGACGTCCCGATAGTAGTTGCTGTATACCGGCACGAAGCGGTCCTGAAGTTTTATTTCGTCGAGTCGGGGTTTGCTGGCGGGATCTACCCCGTCACCCAATTCCCGATAAAGTGTCAGGCGTGCCTCGCGGATGACTCCGTTCTCGAATTGGAAAAAATCTTGACGAATACTGTCGAAGAAGTAATTGGCAATCGCGATAATCGGGTTGCGCACGGTTTCGCTATTCAGCACCTCGCCCGAGCGACGCAGTACGACGGAGTCCTGCGTTTCCGGGGCGAAGAGCGCGAAATCCAGCATCCCCTGCTCGACAAACGGTTGGAACCCCACGTCTGTTTCCCACGACACGACATTGCGCTCCGCGAAATCGGTCATCACATAACAAAGCCGCGCCGGTTGTAGCGACGGGAATTGTGCCAACTTGTCGCGCAGGGCGTTCAAGAGGAGAAAACTCAGTGCGCCGGAGCCGGTCGCCATTTCCAGAACATAAACCGGTTGGGAAAGATCGAGTAGCGGCAGGTAATCCCGCAGAAACGCCACAATCAGTTCGGCATAGGAATCGGCGATGAATGCGTTGCTCGTCGGGTAATACGGCGTCTCGTTCCAGGCGTCCGGTCCCGCGGTGCGGTAATATTCCTCGATCATTGACCAGAGAGCGCACTGCGAAAGCGTCTTTCCCTGTTCCAGGATCTGAATGTTCGGCTTACTCATCTCTCACTACTCGCTACCGAGGTACGGTGACCGGTACTCCGTTTTGTTTCGCGGAGTCTTTCACCGCCGCGACAACCCGGATGCCATCTAATCCTTCCCGTGCCGGGGCAAATTCGCTCGCTGTGCCGCGTAGCACCTGGAGGAAACGCTCGGCTTGCAAGAGATAGGGGTCTTCGGTCTCGATGAACTCCTCGGCGACGAACTCGCCCGACATCGGACCGGCGTGCGTGAAGATTGTTGCGGTGTCCTTGTCGCGCCAATCCCCCGTTGAGCGGTATTCCAGGCTCGCCCGCTCACAAACGACGCGGAAATCCGGTACAAACCGGTTCGGAACGGCGGCGTTGCTTCCCGCAATGCTCGCCACCGCGCCGCTCTGGAAGCGAACCGTACCGAGACTGGTGTCCTCCACAGAGAACGCCGGGTCGTTTTCGTGAACCAGATTCGCGACGAAGCCGGACGCGGTCGCCGCCTCACCGAACAGGTGAAGCGCGAGATCGTAGATATGGATCACCTGCTCGTGAACCTGTCCTCCCGACCGCGATTCGTTCGCCCACCATTCGGGACCGCGAAAATTCGTGTAAAACCGCCCGGTGAATAGGGTTCCGCGTCCGGCATCCCCGGAATCGACGAGCGACTTCAAACGACGCACCGCCGCCCGAAACCGCATGTGATATCCGACTTGCGAGGGAATAGCCGCTTTCTCCACGGCATTGACCACCGCTTCCGCCCCCGCGACATCCAGCGCAATCGGCTTTTCCAGAAACAGCGCGACACCGCGTTCGGCGGCTTGAACACAGTACGGGACCGGCGCGTCCGGCGGCAGACAAACGAAAAGGGCGTCCAGGTTTTCGGCGAGCAAGGCGTCGAAATCGGAGAAGTCTGCTATCGGTCCGTGCGACGGTTCCTCTTTGACAATTTTTTCCGCGACCGCGCTTGCCTTGTCGGCGTTCCGCGCGTGTATTCCGACGATCCGTACCGACTCACCGGCGTCGCGGCGCAATCGTAACAATCGCTGACCGTGCGTGGCAACCATGCCGCCCGACCCGACAAAACCCACCTTCAACTCTCGCATCATCCTCGCCCCTTCGCGCGTTTATCCGGCAAACGTTTCACGTTCTCGACACGGTCCCCCATAATCCCGCGCCACGCCGACCGTGCGAACGCATAACCTGATCCCGCCGTGATAGCAAGAACGAATAATGCCGCGATGGGACCGAGCAGGTTTTTCGCACCGCGTGTCAGAAAGAACGCGAGGACGAAAAACGCGAGTGCGCAGACGATGTCCGTAAACCAGCGACGCGGGTGGGATGCGGGAGATGGAGTCATACCGGATTCAGTGTACCCGCATCGCATCGAAAATGCCGTGTTCGGGGCACGGATACCTGTTCGCCGGGAGAGTGGTGTTTCGAAGTGCGGGGTACGGCACGGCTACCGCGTCTCCCCGCTTACTTCTTTCAACTGCTGGCGTAAGCGTGTGAAGCCCAGCGTTTCAAAAAAGCGGTCCAGTTCCGCCACCTGCGGTGCTTCGACTCGCGAGCCTTCCATCTCGAAGCGAACATCTGCGTTCCTCTCCAGCGTGATGAGGCGTTTTGAAAGCGGTATTTGCACACGAAACCCTTCTTCGAGCCGTTCCCGCCACCGGGCTTCGATCTCCGGCAGATTCTCCTGGATTCCCTCTAACGAACCGTACCGTTGCAATAGCTTCGCCGCCGTTCGCGCCCCGATACCGGGGACACCGGGAATATTATCCACCACGTACCCGGTGAGCGACAGAAAGTCCACGATCTGCGCGGGTGTGATACCGCGCTTACTTATCACCGCTTCGGTGTCGGTTTCCGTTCCTGAAGAGATACTATACAGAGTCACCCGGCGGTTACCGTCCACGATCAGCTGCTCCAGGTCTTTGTCCGGCGAAACGATGCAAACGTGCAGATCTTCCGCGTCGGCACCGCGTAAAATCCGATCCGTGAGTGTGGCGATGACATCGTCCGCTTCCATGCCGGGGCACTCGATGACCGGAATGTTGAACAATTGAAGCAATTCTAAGATACGCGGAATTTGTTGGGAGAGTGAGTCCGGCGTTGCGCGGCGCGTCCCTTTGTAGGTAGGGACGGGTACTGTCTCTTCGCCCGACGATTCCAGAGATTCCTCCTCCCCTGCAGGCATAGGTACCTCCACTCCCAGGTTTGGCTCGGGGAGTGGTTCGACGAGCGTATCCGGCGCGTATTGCTTGTACAGTTCGTCGCGGAAGGTCTTTCCGAAAGGGTCGAGTGCGACGACGATGTAATCGGGCTTAACGGCGGAGAGGAGCTTCAGAAGTGATTGGGCAAAGATCAGAACGGCTTGTGTCGCTTCGCCTGTCACCGGGCTGTAAAGCGGTCGCCGGATCGCGTAGAAGGAGCGAAAAATCTCGGCGTACCCGTCAATAAGGCAGTAGGTTACAGGGCGGTTGGGCGATTGGTCCGGCATACCGACTTTATACCCCGGTTTCGGGGTAGCACAGACAAGACGGTCCGCGAAATCCGACACTCGGATATCGCGGACCGACTTTATCGTCCGGTCTTCTGACTACCGGGCGGACTTATCGGCGAGGCAAAGGCAGGAGGTCGTCAAAGTGAGGTCGGAGTGACGCCACACCTTGCGATACCGGACATTGACCTGTGCGGCTTCCGCCTTTTTACCCTGTTTTTTCAGGCTACTTTCCAGCCCGTACAAGGACCACCCGTTTTCGGGCCAACGCTTCAGATCGGCGCGATACACCGCTTCCGCTTCGGCGGCGTGGTCTGCCTGCAACAACGCCGCGCCGAGTGCGTGTCGCGTCGGATAGAACCAGTCCGGCGGTTCGTCGTAGCGCAGTTGGTCTTCCGCCGCGACCGCTTTACGAAGCGACTGAAGCCCCGCATCGGTCTTGCCCTGGCGAAGTTTCAGTTCACCTTCGAGCAACGCATCCACCACGGCGAATATATTTGCAGCGGAGTTATTGCCGATGAAGGCGTCTTTGGGACAACGATCAGCCGCGGCACGGAATGCCTTCTGCTCGGCGAGTGCCGCCGCCATCTTATTGGTCGCCCCGAACGCGACCCCGCGCCCCGCATGACGGAGCGTTCGCGCTATAGGATAGATCGCGTCCGGCTCCGGCTCTTTCAGAATCTCCTGCCAACGACCGAAGCGCATCAAAACTTCCACCGGCATCGCGAGATAACCATCGGCGAACGCAGGGTTTTCACGACGCCACTGTATGGGCATATCGTTCACCAGATTGCGGATCGCCCCGATAGCCCGCTTGCTATCGCCCTGCATGGAAGCGGCGAACGCGAGCATGTGATAGTTGTGCGCCTTATAAACCCGGTAAAAGTCCTGTTTCTTCGCGACGCGGGTGTACGTGCGGTCAGTGGCGATGGCCGACTCGTTGGCGGCTACGGCTTGCTGCCAGTCACCCAACCGGACATCAATATGCGACGGCATATGTACCATATGTCCCAGCCCCGGCAGGAGTTTGCGTAACCCTGCCGCCGCCACTTTCGCTTTCTGGGGATTCGGTCCCGCTTCCACGGCATGGATGTACAGATGGAGTGCGAGCGGATGGCGCGGCGTGGTCTTCAACACGGATTCGAGCACGGAAAGGATTTCCGGCGTTTCCGGTTGCGGCTTGCCGTCGGTGGTATATAGATCCCACGGGCGCAGATCCATCAGCGACTCGGCGAACAATGCGCCAATGTCGCCGTCCTGCGGATACTGTTCCCAAACGGAGCGCATCGCCGTGACGTAGGCTTCGTCGAGCGGTCGGCGATTTTCGGGCTGAGGATCGGCGTAGCGTTTGCCAAGGGCGTCGATCATTGCCTTCTCGGCAGGGGTGCCGTTTGGTGCGAGCGCGGTTGCTTTAACAAGCGCGTCCGAGGCGGTTTTGGCACGGTCCGGCAACACCATCGGAAAGTTGATGTGCGGACCGCAGGAGATCGCGATCCCCCAGTACGCCATCGCGCAATCCGGGTCGATCGCGGCGGCTTGCTGGAACGACCGGATCGCCTCGTCGTGATTGAACGCAAACAGGAAGTTCAACCCCTGGTCAAAATACCGTTGGGCTTCCGGGTGCGCGGTCGTGATTTTACGGCTATGGTTTCCCAGCCCTGGAAAACGCGTTAATCGCTTCTCCCCGGTACCGGGTTGTGGTACGGATGATGGGGCACTGATCGCGATGCCACCCGATAAAAATACCGAGACCGTAGCGGCGATAGGACAAAACAATGCTATTCGCTTCATGACAATAGTTCCTCATATATTCTCAAAATCAGTACAAGCGAGCTAAAATTTTTGCTTGACCTATACCAATTCTTATCACATAGAGGTAGCCAGTTGCTAAACTATTATGAGAAACTTCACCCTCACCTTCTTTACCGCGGAAGGAGACCGGAAGAAACTATTCGCGAACAGCCACTATGATATATATTAGCGCACGTTCGGCGTACGCGGATCGCGTACTGCACTCTGCATCTGGCGGGTCAGGAGATCTTTGGCTTCTTTCGAAAGGTTCGGGTCCGCCTGCACCTTCTGTATCCGCTCCTGAATTTCTGCGGACGATGGACGCGCGTCCATGGCGTGCGGATCAACCGGAGGTTTACCCGCGCTCGAGCCGCCCGCCGCGCGAACCGGATTCGTACCGTTTCCGCCGGAGGACTCCGACGCTGTCGGCGAGCACCCCATCCCAACGAGACCTAACAGACACAGGCAAGCAACCATGCCTATCCGTCGCGTGTAGCCCGGTACAAAACGGTGTGAACCATAATCGTTAAACATTCTTCGCTCCATAGCAGTCCATTTTCGCCACCACTGGCAGTAGTCGAGACAATCGGGTCCACCCCGGTCTGGACGAGGAAAACACCGGACCGGGGTGGATAAAAACTAATCCGCGTTGATATTGAAGGACATCGTGTAGTCCGCGATGCCGTTCTGCGCTTTGGAAAGCTTATTCTGCGGGACACACTGGTACAGGACATACGGGTTCGGTTGCCCGACCGACACTTTGCCGCCCTGGTTCGCCCAGGAAACCTGAAGGTACTTTGCGTGACCATCGGCGGCCAGGAAGTTGCACCACCCGCTGTAGATGATACCTCCCGCACTCGGGGCATCCGCCTTGTGTCGGGTGACTTCGACTGGGGGCTGGTACCAGTTCCCGCTTCCGTCACCGGTCTGACTGGTGTCGGTAATGTCGCCGAACTCGGACGGTGTCAGGCGTGCCCAGTTACCCGGTCCCACCTTGAAGCCGTCCGACAGGCGCGGTCCGATATACCCGGCATAAACATGTTGTCCTTCATACAAGAGTACCGTTGTGGCGGGAGCAACGATTTGCGCCATCGTCGCCGCTATCGCCGGGTTCTGAGTATTGCTGACATTGGACAGGTTGTTATTGATAACGTAAGAGATCTTGTCCGATGCCCAGAACACTTCCTGGTCACGGGCATCATTCGGGCAGATATAAATCCCTCTCGATTTGGTGTAGGGGTAGATCAGTTCCGCCCAACCCTGCCCCCAGTATCCGGAGCTTTGGAACTGCTCATCATAATCCTGCACGTACTGCATGAATGATAAACCGAGCTGTTTTGTGTTGGAGAGACAGGAGACCTGCCGCGCTTTCTCCCGCGCCTGGGCGAAGACGGGAAAAAGTATCGCGGCGAGGATAGCGATTATAGCAATAACAACCAGCAACTCGATCAGAGTGAAACCGAGGCGACGGGAACGCCACACCATCCCTTGTTGCATCAACGTTGACATAGTAACGACCTTTCTTTATCGGAGCGGAGCCGGAAATGCTACCGCACGAGAGCGATCATCAGGCGACCGCGATAATTACGAGCGAACAATGGCTTCTCGCAAACTGAACCATTATTTAACTTTCGTACCATATTGGTTGAAGAGATTGTACCCTGACTGCTAAATTGTGTCAAGTGGATTTTTTGACGGATTAGACGGTCTGATTCCTGTCAAAACAACCTCTGGTCTAGGTGAATTTGTTGCGGTGATCCTACCTTGATCCCTGAAAAATTGGTCTTTTAGACCACGCGTGCTTTGACAATGCGTACCATTTATGCTACCATTTACAAAATGGTTCACGGGAGTTCACGATACACGCCCCTTCCGATAAGGCATCCACAGCTAAAGATATGAATCACTCAAAGATACGACGGCTTTTATTGTGCTCTCTTCTCGGCGCGTTCGCTTCGACCGGTGTCATTTCGAAGACCCATGCACAAACCGCGCCGATTCCCGACTGGTTGCCTCCTGCGATCATCTATTCGGTCTATCCCGAGATATTTTCGGAGGCGGGAAACCTCGCGGGGGTAACGGCTCAGTTGCCACGTTTGCAAAAGTTGGGAGTGACCGTGCTCTGGATAATGCCGGTCACGCCCGTCGGACAACCGTTCGAGGGACGCCCGGCGTTTAACAGCCCGTACTGTGTCCGCGATTACTACGGGATCGACCCGCGATACGGCACCGGAGACGACCTCAAACAACTGGTCCGTGCCGCGCACCGGCATGGCATCAAAGTCATCCTGGACGCTGTTTTGAATCATACCGCGTGGGAAAACCCGATGCTCCGCCAACATCCCGAATATTACAAACACACGGACGCCGACCCGAAAAATGTCGCTTCGATACAGCAGGCGTTTACCTACGCGGATGTCGCCCAGCTCGACTACAACAACCCGGAGCTCCGGCAGTACATCACGCGGATGCTCGGATGGTGGGTGTCCGAATACGATATTGACGGATTCCGTTTCGACGCCGCGAGCAATCCGCCCAGCGCGAACCGCATGATTCCGGCGTCGTTCTGGAAGTCCCTGCCTGCCACATTGCAGAAAATTAAACCGGATCTCCTCCTGCTCGGGGAATGCCTCGACCCGGAACTTGCCCGTGCGCCGTTCTCGCTCGATTACGGGTGGAATGTCGGGGACGGTCTGAAACGCGCAGCGGGCGGGGAGAGCGCGGACGCGGTTCGCGCCGCGTGGTTACGGCAGACCGATAACTATCCGCCCGGTATGCTCCATCTTTCGTTACAGGATACCTGGGATGCTCCCGACCGTGATGTCCGCCTATACGGAGGTCCGTCAGGCGCGATGGCTGCCGCCGTGTTCAACCTGACCATCAACGGCATCCCCCTGCTTTACAACGGTATGGAGGTAGGGAATGACGCAGGCACGATCAATCCGCATCAAAAGATCAACTGGAAATCGCCGTACCGGCAGTTTCCCGCGTTTTACCGCGATCTGATCGCCCTAAGGAAACGGTACCCGGCGTTGCAACAAGGAACAATGACATGGCTCCCCAACTCTGCGCCGGATCAGGTTTTGAGTTACACCCGCTCTGGAGGCGGCGGTGAATTCCTTATCCTGATCAATCTTTCGAACCGCCCTGTAAAGGGAAGTATGTCTGCCTCCGTAGGCGCGGGGTGGTTTGAAGTGACTCCGTCCGGTTCGCCCGGCGGACGAAAACATACCTATTCCCCTGAATTTTCACTCTTGCCGCACGACTTTGCCATCTTGCGGCGTGTGCTTCCCAGCAAGAGTACGTCACGCCGGAAATAAATCGGGACCTGCGCTGGAAGATTGTTTGCTCCGCGCAAATGGTACGTTTGGAACAAAAAAACGCACGGGGGCCGATTGATCACTCGCCCATCGTCACTCGTCAATCGGATGCGAAGGTCGCATTGCGCTTGACAGTCACTATATTTCTGTCGTAGAATGGTCTAAATGGCACGCGTTGGTTCGAATACATCCAGCATCCCTGCGCCCCCGGAAACGACTGCGTCCAGTTTCTCGGATAGTGCTGTCAGTGCTATCGTCGAGGAGCGGATAGAACGCGGAGTCTACGCGCTGGGTTCCCGGGTTCCCGCCGAACGGATACTCGCGGAAGAGTTGGGTGTCAGCCGTCGCTTCGTGCGCCTCGCCTACTCGCGCCTGATCGAACGTGGCTTGCTGGAAAAATCCCACTATCGCCGCCCTTTTGTCGCCTTTTCCGGCGGAGCGGCGCGTCAGCTCACACAGACCGGCGCACCGACACGCCCGACAGATAGCGAGAACGGTCCGCCCACATCGCAGACGATCGCCGCCATCATCCCCTCCCACCCCAAGTTCGCAGGGGGGTTATCCATTATCGCCGGCATCCATAAGGTACTGGCGGATATGGAAAGCCCCTACCGCCTGACTTTTCTGGATACATTCCATCAGGACCGTGCGGAAGTGCTACGCCGCGAGGCGCGGGCAATCGAATCGGCGGTCGAGGCTGGCGTCGCCGGTTTGATCTGGTGGTACTACAGCGACGAGGAAGCGGTCGAGAAAATCGTCCGCCAGCACCCCGATACGACCTTTGTTTTCGTAGACCGATACCCACGCAACATCCACTGCGACTTCACGGGGATAGACGATGAGGAAAGCTCACGCACGGCGGTCGAGTATCTGATAGATTTGAACCATTCGCGGATCGCCCACCTGATGGACCCTGGCAACTACTCCACCATTCTGGAGCGGGCGCAAGGATACCGAACCGCGCACGCCACGCGCGGAATGCCGGTCAGCGACGATCTGATCTGGCACCTCGATTGGGATACACGACGGATGGAAAAGGCGTTCGAGCATTTCTATTCCCTGCCAGACCCGCCGACCGCTCTCTTCACCTCGAACGACTTCATCGCCTATGAATTCATCGAGGTCGCGGAAGCGCACGGCATCAAGGTGCCGGATCAACTCAGCGTTCTGGGGCACGGCAATATCGACCGCTATACACCACGTGAATTTTTGACCACCGTGGACCAGCCGTTCGAGATGATCGGGCGTAGTGCGGCGAAACTACTTTTGAAACGATTGGAAAACCGTAGCAAACTGTCCGGTACTTATCAGCAAGTGATCTTGCCCGCCCCACTCATCCTCCGCGACTCGTGCCGCGAGTTGGTGTAGTTCACATCTGCCTCATCCCTCCCAGGACTCGCTGTCACATGCGGGAAACCGGAGTAAATTCAACCTGAAACGATGTGGTGGCTAATGCTACCTAAGAATCAGAAAAGAATGTTCCACTCCGGATGGCACCCAGGGACGAACAATGATACCTTTTAGTTATGCGGCCCTTTAGTGCGGGAGGTAAGTAAGGATTGTTGTGGCGGATCGAACTGTTCGGCGGTCTTCGCGCCTACAGTGGCGATCATACCATCACGCGCTTCCAGACTTATAAAACTGGTGCGTTACTGGCTTACCTCGCCTATTTCTGCGGACGGCGGCACCCGCGCGAAGAGTTGATCAATATTCTCTGGCCCGACGTTGATCCGACTTCGGCTCGGAACCGACTTTCTCAGGCTCTGGTTTGGCTCCGCCCGCGACTGGAACCGACAGACGCAGCCCGCAACAGCGTGCTCTTTACAGATCGGCACTGCATCGGTCTACACCAAGACGCTATACAGACTGATTCCGCACAGTTGGAGATTTCGATCCAGTCTGCATCGCATACTTTTCCCCACGAACAGATCCCTGTATTACGCTCAGCTACTGATCTGTACAATGGCGAACTATTAGCCGGTTTCTATGAGGATTGGATATTCCCGGAGCGGCAACGGTATGCTCGGACATATCTCGACATATTGCGTCGTCTGATCGGGCTGTATGAGGTAGCTCAGGATTTTGATCGCGCCCTCGATTATGCCAGACGTGCCCTGACAGCTGATCCTTTGATGGAAGAGGTACACGGTGACCTGATCCGTGTTCTTGCTCGCAGTGGGCAATCCGCAGCTGCCTTACGGCAGTACCATGAATTGGAGAAGATTCTCGCCGAGAATTTGGGGGAAGCACCATCCGCCGAGATACGTTCGCTGATTGAAGAAATACGCGGAGGCACTTCGTACCACCCCCCTATCGCATCCAGTGAGCGCAGAAGATCTCCCTCGAAACTCCCCGCACCGCTGACGCGTTTCTTCGGGCGAAAACACGAGATTGCGCATGTGCAACAGATCATCGTGTCGGATCAGATGCGACTTGTCACACTGGTCGGTCCCGGTGGATGCGGCAAAACACGACTCGCGACCGAGATTGTCTCGCACCTTAAAGAGAGTTACGAAGGCGATATATGGTTTGTACCTCTCGTAGACGTTCATGATGCGCAACGTATTCCTCATATGATCGCGGATGTCATTCGGACGCCAGCCCCAAGCCCTCTTCCCGTCCTGGAGCAAGTGATCGAATGGCTTGCGTGGCGTCCGTCGCTACTGGTGCTCGACAATCTCGAACATCTGATCGAGGGAGTAGCCCCCCTGATTCAGGAGCTTCTGGAACGGATCCCCAGTTTGACGATACTGACAACCTCGCGGCAGTGCATCGGTGTGGAAGGTGAGCGGGAAGTCACGGTATCCCCTCTCCCATTACCGACCCAACCACTCACGAACGGCACCGTTGAGGAAGCGATGGATCTCGAATATTTGATGCGATGCGAAAGCATTCAACTCTTCGTGGACCGTATACAAGCGGTCCACCCCGCGTTCCGGCTCGATACAAACAATGCACAAGCGGTCGTCCAGATTTGCAACCGTCTTGAAGGAATTCCCCTCGCGACGGAGTTATGCGCCGCTTGGGCACAAACACTCACCCCGTCGCAAATGCTGGAAGAGTTAGCACGTCCTTTCGATCTGCTCGTCAGCCGCCGCCGCGAGGTACCGACTCGTCATCGCAGTCTTCGCACGGCTATCGAGTATAGTTATCATCAACTCACTCCCACCCAGCAACAGTTCTTTAACCGCCTTTCCATTTTTCGTAGTGGCTGGACTCTGGAGGCGGCGGAAGCGGTATGTTTGAACTCGGGCGACGTAGACGCCCGGCAAAGGAAAACACAGGCTCGCGATCTTCTCACCGGACTCCGGGATAGATCACTGGTGACTACCGAGGAAGTTGGCAATGTGATGCGCTTTCGAATGCTGGAAACGTTACGAGAGTTTTCCGCCGAACAGCAAGCCACATCTCTACTCGATCAGCAATCAATCCGCCGCCAGCATGCGGAGTATTTTATGCGGCTCGCGGAGTCCACCGAGGCGTCTTTAATCGGACCGGAACAATTAGATCGAATCAATCGACTGAGCGCGGATCACGATAACCTCAGGGCGGCACTCGGTTGGGCGATTGAAACAAAGGAAGCGGAGATCGGACTGCGTCTTGCGGGGGCACTGACTCCCTTCTGGGATGCCCGTGGCTTTCTCGGCGAGGGGCAACATTGGTTGATGCAGGTATTACGTTTGCCGGATACAAACAAAAACAGCCGGGAAAATAGGCTCATCCGGGCAAAAGCGTTGACTGCGCGTGGGAATCTAGCACGTAACCAGGGAAACTTTCCCGGAGTTGATGCCGCGATGCAGGAGGCAATACAGATATGGCGCGAGTGCGAGTCTGAAAAGGGCACTGCGGAGGCACTACAGATACTCGCAACCATCGCCTATTCCCACGATGACAGCAAGACGGCACGGAACTACCTTCACGAAGGGCTACTTCTCGCGAGACGCCTTCAAGATCGGTTGCTCATGGCACTTGCCCTGCATAACCTGGGAAATATCGCGCTGGCAAACCGGCAATGGAAAAAGGCGTTTTCGTATTATACGGAAAGCCTTACGTTATATCGTGTAGAAGGCAACCGTAACCGCAGTGCGCGCATCCTGAACAATCTGGGGTTGGTAGCACGTTACCAGAACGACTACAAGACGGCGTTAGCGCATTTGCACGAGGCATTGGAAACCAGTCGTGAGCTTTCGGATCGATCCGGAATGGCGATGACCTCGCTGAATCTGGCGACGATCAATCGCCTGGAAGGGCACTTCACTTCGGCAGTTTCGTTTCTCAATGAGGCAGTACGGTACGCGGTTGAGGCAGGAGAACAGCGCCTTCTTCCCTGGTGTGTACGGGAGAGGGGCTATCTTATCTGCGCACAGGGCGACTATGAACGCGGGATCCGGCTTATCGGAGCGGCAGAAAATCAACGTCGCACCATAGGCATCACCTTTAAGCCTGCCGACCCCGTGGAACTCGAACAGATTCTATCGCTCGCCTGCACAATTATGGGCGAGGAACGGTGTAACAGGTTGTGGGCAGTAGGCAACTCCCTACCACACACGATGGTCTACGCAGAAGCACTCCATCTGTCGGAAACGCCCCCCCCGTTTAAATAAATGGACCTCGACGGGGTAAAGACAATATTGCTCCCTTCATACGGCAATCACGCCCGACAGAAAAAAATTATTCGCTCCGGGACGATGATAGCAATATTTTGGAGTTTTTTTGGACTCAACCCGTAGAGTGTATACATCTCACGTTAACTTTACTCATCTCGTTCACCTTACGCAATCTCCCCGAAAACCTGCCGCCACCGCGACAGTCACTTGAGGGTCAATCACAGGCAAATTTCGTAAGGTGAGTTGCCCTCAAAGTTGAAGGCTGTTTTTACATCCGTGATTCGGAAAGGAATACTATGTCCAAATCGTACCAGGTCCAAATTATCGAAACAGGTAGTGCGCCTGCAGTCATGCCAGATAAACGTGCCATCAAAGCATTCACGCTGATCGAACTGCTCGTGGTTATCGCAATTATTGCCATTCTCGCTGCGATTCTTTTCCCCGTCTTCGCCCAAGCGAGAGAGAAAGCACGGCAAACCTCCTGCCTCGCGAATATGAAGCAAACAGGACTGGCTATCCTGCAGTATGTTCAGGATTACGACGAGACTTACCCGCTCGGTATGATCAAGCAGGGTGGGATTTGGAGAGATGGGTATCTCGGTTGGCAAGTGCCGAGTGAGCCGGGTCAGGCGAACTCGGATGGACTCGCCTGGGTGAATTCTATCCAACCTTATGTAAAGAACTATCAGGTTCTTAAGTGCCCATCGTCCAGTTTTGAATGGAACCCTTATGGCAGACCTGCGAATACGCCCGCTATGAGCTACACCTATAATGGTGTTCTCGGGCAACTGCCGGAAAGTCAGGTGTTACAACCGGCTACCACAGTCCTAGTTTGGCCGGGATTGCAAAAAAACGCCTGGGTCGGTCGGTCCCTCAGTAGCCCAAACCTACAGTGCCCTGATCCCAACGCGGAGTGCGTATATAAACCGCGTTCTGGGACCACTTGTAGCACAAGCAACGGCGGCAGAGATAACTTCGTCATCTATGGCATCGGGGGCTATAACTACAGTAAGTGGATTCATGGTCAAGGGGAAAACTATGCTTTCACGGACGGTCATGTAAAATGGAATCCGCAACAAGGAAATAGAGCGACAGACCCCATTTTCACAACCACAGCGAAAGGCGAGATGCTTCAGAACAATGGATTTGCCCCCTGGATGGATGCGGGTGGCTGCCATGCATGCTTGTTCTCGCCAGACAACTCTTGTGGGCTTTGAAACATCAGGGAGATATACCGTGAAGGGAGTTT
>JACMIS010000548.1 GCA_014381035.1 Armatimonadota bacterium | reverse complement strand
TAGATGATTTCAACTATGAATGGGTTACAGAGGTAATTTCATGGGTTGGAATATGGACGGACATACACCCGACGATTGTTGATGATAAAGTTGCAAAATTAGCTCGCGATCCAAAACAGTGGAAGCCGCTGATTTATATCTTTCGTGACGCTGCGGATTACGGTTGGTTGTCGTGGGTCGAGCGAGTTGTTAATGAAGCAACGGCATCCCGAAAACTCGACGAAGAACTCGTTGATTTAATCAAACAAGCACTCGATTCCGTTCTGGAAGTGAACCGCTCCAACAAAGTGGAAATTGTGGAACCGGATCAAGTTATGCGTCTTCGAGACCGACTGGCAATTTAGGTGATAAGTGGAAGATAATGACACGCGAACAGCTGCACGAGTCCATTTTTCAGGGAGTATTACCCTTGGGTCCGCCTGTGGGTGAGTACCCTGGCTATGGCAATCAAGAGGACTCGTATGGTTCCCAAGTTGGGATGTATCGAAAAATCAGTCATCATATCGCCTCGGGGGATGTCAGCGATGTGCTTGTGCTTCTTGATCTCCACCTTGATCCCCCCGAATTAGGTCGGCACCAGGAATCTTACCTCCTACACATTGCTTTGTAGATTTCAGGATGGATTCTATACCGTCCTGATATGGTTTCGGAGGCAATCTCTCTGCACATTGGCGATTCCGAGCACTGGAAGCGATCTTGGAACTCGCCGAAAGTATTCAACTCGGTATCTGCCTGAGATGGGTGGGGCGAATAAAAACACTCGCGAAGGAAGAAGACAATTCGGACACGGATTTGCGTGGCATGCTGGAAAATACAAGAGGGATAATAAGCGGTGAAGTCGCGCGAAGCTACCATGAAAACCGCATAAGTGAGGAGATGGATAGCATCGTGTGGGGGGCAAACCCCGTTGATCGCTTACAACTTCAAACGTACGTTCTGGTTTCGGGGTCTGCGTCGTAGCGGCACTCGGCGCGTAGCTCTGGCGGTAGGGCATCGCGCTTTAGTAACTCGTGGACGATTTGTCTCCGGCATAAGGCACATCGCATTTTTTCATAGCAGGTCAGCATCACGGGAATTAATCCGGGGTCGGCGTGACGCTTCACATAATTGAGAATGCCCAGACTAATAAAATGAAACGTGTCTGGGTCTTGGTCACGGCTAACGTGTTCTGCCATCAGGTCGGCGTCTCCGACTCCCGGATTGTATGGAAGCAACCGCATGCCGTGTACCACCCGGTGGTCCGTTCGCAAGAGTTCGAGCGCAGTGGCGCGGATGGTGGGATGGGTAGTGTATTCTAAAGCGGCTAACGCACCCCATGTCAGCCGCTCATCCTCGGTTTGGCGGATCAGCCGTAGCAGAACCTCCGGATCACCGGGGAATGGAACGCATCCCGCCGAACGAAAAAGGTACAGGTAGCGGGTCCGCCGTTCACGGTCCGTTTCCCGTCCGAGTTCCGCAGCGAGTTGTTCCCAGACAGCGCGGTTAACGAGACGCATCCGCGGCTTCGCGCGATGTTCGCCGCTTATGTAGGCATGGATTTTTTGTTGGATCGGGACGGCGGTTCGGGAGGCGGTGATTGGTGCTCTCGCGGAGGTGAGTGGTTCGCTTGCGGAGATGACCGGCACTTTGTCGTCGGCGCACGCTTGCCGAATTACCATTAGGTACGGCGCCAGGTGTTGTGCGTCAAGCGCGAGCCTGTCGAGTGCTTCTGCCGCCGCAGTTTCGCCAAGTAGTTCGTTCAAACTGTTTAGCAGGCGAATTTCCGACCAGCGGTCCTCATCGGTTTGTGGGAACCGGATCAATTGTTCGACCAGGAACCGGTAGCCCGTGATCCCATCTAAACCGATGAGGATGTGACCGTGACCCGTTATCCCATCCGTTTCCCCGGCGGTACGTCCGATTGTCTGGTAGAGAGCGGCTTTCAAGTCACCGTGACCGCTTTTCGTTAACAAAGCGGCAAGGGCGAGTAATTGCGGACGGCACGCCCCTTCCGCTTCCTGTGGTGTGGCGATGGTTTCCAGTTCGTCATGGACAAACGCAGCGTAATATTCCGGTTCTCCGCTCGCTTCGATCACGTCGAAGAGATATGGGGCACGGTCTGCCTCGACTTGACTGTCGTAACGCCAGTCTTTAAGGCACGCTTCTCTGATGATGTCATGGAATCGCGCCAAGTCCGGCTCATTCCTCAAAAATAGCACAGCGCGACCGAGTCCGTGTCGAAGCATCGTTTTTAGGTTCAGAAACGTTGGCGTCCTTTTCGGTTCATAACACTTTATCGCCCCAATTTGTGCTTCCGTAAAACGCAAAACGCAAGCCCCTCGCCCCCAAAATTGGGGGCGGGGACTTCCCTGTTAGAAGGCGTCGCCCTGTTTGGCGGTTTCGAGCGGAAGGACGGCGGGTTTTAGTCCAGGGGCGGTAGCGCGTAGCTGTATCTTGCCCGGTTTGTCACCGGCGCGAACCAGCACCATGCAAAGCCCGTGAAACGCTTTGCGCTGGGACGCTTTGTCGGGTTCGTGACTGCTCGGGTCGCCGTTGCCGACGCCACCAATCTCGCCCGCGCCAGTCACCGCGAAGGAAACCGTATTGTCCACTTCCGGAACGACCCGTCCCTCGGCATCCACAACGGAAACCTCGACCAGAGTCATGTCCTCACCGTCCGCAAACAATTTCTTGCGCGTCGTTTTGAGTCGCAGGGCGACCGGTGCGCCAGTGGTTTCGACGCGGTCGGTAGCAACGATCTTGCCGCCGGTGGTCCCGCGCACTTCGAGCGTTCCCGGTGCATACGGCACTTTCCATTCCAAGTGTCCGTAGCGCGGCATCGTTTTCGTGCCCAGACTCTTGTTATTGAGGAACAGTTCCAATTGCTCGGCGTTGGAGTGGCACCAGACCGAAATCTCCTGCCCCTCTTTGCCTGCCCAGTTCCAGTGCGGGAGCAGATGTGCGACCGGCTTGTCGCCCCACCATGCCTGATAGTACCAGAACGTGTCTTTCGGGAATCCGGCGATGTCCAGAATCCCGAAGTGGCTGTTGATGCAGGGCCAGCCATACGGGGTCGGTTCCCCCTTGTAGTCGAAGCCGGTCCAGACGAACGCCCCCGCCCTCCACTCGCGCTGGGCAATCGGAGTCCATGCGGCTTCGGCGGTCGCGCCCCAGGGCGGCGCGTTCACATCGTACGCGCTGACGTAGCCTTTTTCTTTATCGTTGATATACTCGCCGCGTGTGCTGACCGCGCTGGCGGTTTCGCTGCCGTACATCGGCAGTTCCGGGAAGCGTTTGTGCAGGTCGTCGTATACCCGGATGTTGTAGTTGAAGCCTTGCAGGTCGTGAACCTTGGTGAAGCCCTCGCCGAAGCCCGCATTCTGCGCCGTGGTCACCGGGCGCGTCGGGTCGAGCGACTTGGTTACTTTTTCCATCGCTTCATAAAGTCTCGCCCCTTCGTCGGTGCCTTGCAGGGCGAACTCCTCGTTCGCCATGGACCACATGATCACGCTGGGGTGGTTCCGGTCGCGGCGGATCAACGCCTTCAGTTCGGAAAGGTCTTCCGCCTTTGCCCCGCGCGGCGTTTTCGCCAGCGTTGTGTCGCCGAGGTGCCGCGCTTCGTCCATGACCAGCATTCCGAGTTTGTCACACGCGTCCAAAATCTCCGGCGCGGGTGGGTTATGTGAGCAACGGTAGGCGTTCGATCCCATCTCTTTGAGCTTGCGGATGCGCCAGTATTGCAGGCTGTCCGGAACCGCGATGCCAACCCCGGCGTGATCCTGGTGATTGCAGGTGCCTTTGATCTTGACCGACTTGCCGTTCAGGAAAAAGCCCTTGTTCGCGTCGAAACGGATCGTGCGAATCCCGAACGGCGTACTGGACGAATCAACGACCCTGCCGGCACGGGAGATGGTGGTCTCTACGCGATATAAACGGGGCGATTCCACCGACCAGAGCAGGGCGGTTGCGACTGCGGCGGACTGGTTCACTACGGTGCTTTGACCGGCAGGGAGAACCTGTTCGGTACGTACCGTCGCCACTGTCTTCCTATCGGGACCGATAACACGCGAGATGACGACGCCATTCTGAGCGGTAGCGGAATCGTTTATGATGGTGGTTTCTATACGCACATCAGCGTCAGGATTGGTTGCTCCTTCCGCGCCCCGCACTTCGGACCGGACGAACGTTCCCCACGGGGCGACATGAACCGGATCGGTGACGTTCAGCCAGACGTGGCGATAAATGCCGCCGCCTTCGTACCACCAGCCTTCCGCCTGACGTGGGTCCACATGCACGGCAAGAACGTTCTTGCCGCCGAAGTTTGCCGCTTTGGTAATGTCGTATTGGGAGCCGATGTAGCCGCTCGGGTTTTCGCCCAGTTTGACCCCGTTCAGATACACCGTGCTCTTGCGATAGATACCGTCGAAATCTATCCACAGGCTTTTGCCGCGATAAGAAGTGGGGAGGGTAAATGTTTTGCGGTACCAGCCCTGTGTCACCGGCAACGAACCGTGTCCGGTGTCCGCTCCGGAATCGAATGTCCCTTCCACGACGTAATCATGCGGCAAATGGACCTTACGCCAGGGGGCATCATTAAAGTCAGGCTTCACTGCGTCCGGAGTCGTCTCGGGGCGTCGCGTTCCCATGCTGACCAGACCCGCGATCCCCCCGCCACCCGCCGTGTTTTCCACGAGCACGACCAGCGAATTAGGACCGCCCGTTTTCCAGGCATCGTCGAGCGGCACCTCGAACGGTTCGTTCCAGCCGGAATGCAGGAGCAACAGTTTCCCGTTCAGAAAGATGACCGCGTTATCGTCCACCGCTTCGAAGCGTAGGAGACGCGGCAGCCCTGCGGGGATGTCGTTGTCCCCGCCGAGTTCCACGCGGTACCACGCGTATCGTCCGGCACCCTGCCCGAAAACATTCTGTCCGATCTTCGCCGATTGCCAGTCCCCGCTGTCGATGTCTGCTGGAATGGTGGTAACGCCATTATCGCCCCGCTTGACCTCGCCCGCTGGCTTCCATTGCCAATTGTCGACCGCTTTTCCGAGTCCTGCCGGAGCCGATTCATCCAGAATGAAACGCCAGCCGTCATCGAACCGTTGCCGCACCCGGCTTGCTACGGGCGGTCCCGGAGGCGGTTGTTGTGCCGCCCCCGGCAAAGACTCCGCGGGCAGTTGTGACACCCCGACAGCAATACCGACAAGCACCGTTCCCACTGCGAACGGCAACAACGACAAGCGCGAAAACTGAATACTTTTCATATCAATTCCTCATACGGATTTCAATCACTGTCTAACGAGGGGAGGTGAGAACCACCGCATTTCTGAGGGCAGTTTATCATAAACCCCTTTTATGTTCTCCGTTTTTGTCCATGCTATGACGCCAAGAGGAACCGCGCGTTTCGATGCGTTGATATTGTCCGCTACCCAGTGGCACCTTGCGGGGACGGACCCGTATTTACGGTGCCACTACGACCGGCAATGGTCCTGAAAGCCATACCGGCTGTGTAAAGGCTCCGTTCGCGGCGATGTCCCAAACCTCAAAACGTATCCATGTGCGCCCTTTGAGATCAATGGGGACGCTCAGGTTCCGTGTCCCGAATGCTTGCGTATCGGCAAGATTGATGCGTCGCCGGAAGACCTGTTTACCATCCCCGGAAATCACCTCCGCGAAGGCGAGCGGGAACGTCCACTCCAGATTTACCTTTACCTCAGTGGTGGATTTGCGGGTAACATCCAGCGTCTCACCGCTTTTCTTGCCCCCCACAGTAAACCGGGGAATCAGCACCTCGCCCGTGCTGGTAAAAAAACGACCGGTTTGTAACGAATCCAGTACCGGTTGCCAGCCATCGGCGAAGCGGGGGAGTTTATCCATCTGCAGGTAGTTGATATTGAGGTGACCATAGGTCTCGAAATCCGTCTCCATCCGGAAAAGATCCGCCTCACCGGGCGTATATTTTTTTAGACCCCGGTTCGCCATATCATCCATCAGGTCCAGAATACGCCCACCCAAGCGCGGCAACGATAGATCGGCGGGCATCGCTTTCCAGGCGGCACCAAGAAAACGGTCGGACTGGAAGAAGTCACGGCTCATGTACGTATCGGGAAATTCCCTGGAGGCTTTGATCCGTGCATGTGCCGTCCACATCAAGCCGTTTTCCTTTTCCATCAACCGCAGAACATCATCCGTGTTGCCGACATGATAAACGGTTCCGTAACCCTCCACCTGTTCGACGAACGGTGTTTCCGCCGAGCGATTGAGTACCCAGTAGACCGGCTTCGGAAAGAGACTGAGCCAGTGCCCGCCGAGATGCACGTTCGGTTCCTCGCCGGGCAGGATCAGAAGGTGGTCGTCGGACAACCGCGCACACTCCCGGTGCAATGTTTTGAGGAGCGGCAGCCGCTCCTTCGTTGGTTGCTGGGGCGTGTTCCCGGCATGGAACTCGGCGAGATGCACGATGTCCACCCCCCGCGCCTTGAAGGTTTTGACGAACCCCGGTACAAGCAGTTCTTTCGGGATCTGATCTGTTTTCTGCTCTTTTTGACGCCGGACGAACTCGAATGTGTGTTCGATATGGTAATGGCTCGTGTAGGTGCGATAGCCGGGTAGCCGCTTGAATTGATCCCCGCGCGTGTATCGGGCGACTTCGCCGAGTGCTTCCTTGGCGTTGCCGGGACTCACCAGATAAAAGATCCCGAGATGTTGCTGGGTACCTGGTGGCGCATTAAACCAGGGTACGTACCGTTTGTCTCCCGTGGGCGATTGGCGGATACCGAACCCGTAATCATCGCCCAGCGAATTATAGGATTTTCCGTACCAGACGAAGCTCAGATTGAATGCCTCGTCTAACGGGAAGAAATACTGATGTGGCGGCGGAAAGGCAGCGATAGACCCCACTTCGCTTTCCGCAACGACCGTTCGCCCGGCGACCTTTACGGGCAGCGCGGCTTGATTGGCGTCTACCCTAACACGTTGCAGTTGACCGTTCGTGTCATTCCAGGCGACCGATTGCCAGTCCGGTGACGCACTCGTCAAGCCGGTGTCGTAGAGAACGGCGCGTCCGTCCTCGTTTGTTGATACCACATACTCGACATGAATCAAGGGAGAGTTGCGGTAAAAGGTGAAGCGCAGGTCGCCGTGGAACGAGTCTGCGGAAACCTTGCCGATAATGATTGTCGTCCGCGCCCCTTCACTGGAAATACGCACGCTCTGTTTATCCAGAACAACGGGAACGGTTTTGTGGGGACGCTTGTGGGGATTATCGAAAAATGCGACCCAACGAGCCGGGCTATTCAAGTCGCGCTCACCGATAGTCAACAAGGCGGCAGGATCGAGTTGCCGGGCGATTATTTTCGGACTTTTTCCTCCAGACACGATGCCTAATGATTCGATAAGCGGCTTTCCCTTTTCCAGATTCAGAACAAGTGTCCCGTGGTTTCCCTTGGAGATAGACCATGCCACCCGTAGTCTTGCCTTCTCGGTGACAACTGTGGCCCCGGCACCTTTCCGATAACCCTGGAGGTCGATGGGGATGGGTGTTTGAGCAACATTCTGCGCCTGTGCCACTGACGCACTCACCAGCGTGGAGGCGGTAAGTAGGACATAAGCGATGAGGAGAGTCGAACAGGGTCGGCGCGATAAAGAACCATTTGCAGAGAATATTTTCATCTTTGATAATGCTTACATTCGCTTCCTTTCAGGTGTAATCCTTTCTTTTTTGTCCTTCGCGGACGGCGCCAACACTTTGTTGGATCGGTTTCACCTGCGGTGCTGATTCTACGTTAGGTTTCGCGCGTTCCGGGTTAGCCATTGCTGTTTTCCCGCGAATTTGCCGT
>JACMIS010000547.1 GCA_014381035.1 Armatimonadota bacterium | reverse complement strand
GACGGCAACAAAACGCCGACCCTGATCCTCCCGCCCTGTGTTCGGGGCGTACGGGGGGTTTTGCACCCCCGGTACGCCGCGCTTCAGTTAGATCAACCCCGAATAGGCGAGATTCTCTAAACTCGCCCCCGACCGCTCGTCAGAGCCATGGGAGGTAACTATGCATCGGTATCAACATCATTATCAACACCGTCGTGCGGCGATTTTCGGCTTCGCCGCGCTGACCTTGCTTTCTCTTATTGCGCCGCAAGCGGCAGCGCAGGATGTCACCTTTGTTCCTGACGAATTGCCGCTTGGCAGCCCGGAGATCGTCTCCCCGGCGCGCGGGCTGTACCGATGGCGCGGCCAGGAGATTCTGGACACGTCGGTCCTCGCGACGCCGTTCTGGTTTCACAGTTTGACGCCGACGGGCACGACGTGGGCTTCCTATAACTTCGCCAAACCGGGCGACTGGAACTATCTCACCAGTTTCAACCTGTCGCTTTCCGATTATAAGGACCGGTTCGATGTTCCCGGACCGTTCGCGTCCTACGACATCTATGAGCGTTATGACTGGAGCGATCTCGAGGTACTGAAAACGAGGTCGGAACTCGGCGGGACTACGCCCGACGCGAACAATCCCGCGCACTACAAGTACGATTTCGCGAAGATCGATGCCGATATTGCCGAGGCGCGGCGGCGCGGCGGTAAACTCGGCTTCGCGTTCCGCTCTATGGTCGAGGGCGAAATAGATCCCATTCCGCGCTATCTCAAAAACAGGATCGGCGGCGTGACTAACGTAAGCAACTCTAACGGGACCCAGAAACTTACCTACTGCCCGAACTGGAGGCACGCAGAATACCGTGCCCGCGCCCGCGCCCTCTTCGCGGCACTCGGCGCGAAATATAACGGGTCCAAAGACATCGCGTACCTGGACATCCGCATGTACGGGCTGTGGGGGGAATGGCATTTCAGCGGCATGAGCACCGCGATCCGCCTCGGCGACAACGACGCGGACAACGCCATTCGTCGGGAGATCGTCGACTGGCACACCGACAATTTCGACCGGACGCAGATTCTGTCGATGACCGAGGACGATGTCGCTCTGGAATACGCCCTGCGGAAAGGTCCCCATATCGGGTGGCGGCGCGACAGCCTAGGCGACAGCCCTTCCAACGACGGGTACCAGATCGGGAGTTACGGACTGGCGACGGGTTCGCGCAAATGGCATTACTCCCGGCAACTCGGGCACTTCGCGAAACTATCCATGCAGTATCCGTTTTGGGACACTCTGATGAAGGACCGCTGGAAGACCGCCCCGGTCGTCACGGAGACGATGTACTGGACACAGGGCTTTTTATCCGACGACGGCAAGAGCGAAGGGATGGGGTTCGGTCTGGCGCGTTCGCAGAAAGGAGTCAAAGCCTTTCATGTTTCTCTGGTCTGCAACGGACACTCGAAAGATTCCAAAGACTCTATCGGGGAGTTGACGGCGACCGAGCGAACCGATTTCGCCCAGTTGGGGAAACTCGCCGGTTATCGCTACGTAATCGAGTCGGTGCGGCTACCGGGGAGGCTGATGAGCGGCAAAACCTTCGCCGTTACCGCCGACTGGATCAATCGCGGGTACGCACCCGTCTACGAACCCTGGACCGCGTACTACCAGTTGCGTGACGGCGCGGGAAATGTCGCCTGGAGCGGGGAATCGAAGATCAGTCTGAAATCGGTCCTGCCGGAGGACGAAGAACTCCATACCAGCAACGGCAATCTCGATACCCACGACGGCGACCCGGATAACGACCCGGTCACCACGTTTCAGGATAATTTCACGCTCCCGTCATCGCTTGCCTCCGGCACGTATACTCTCTCAGTGCAGGTACGCGCCACGGGAGATCACCGACCGTTCCCGCTCCCACTTGCGATTCGGGGGATGCGCTATGACGGCAGTTACGCGCTAGGTACGGTCCAGGTGGTTCCTTCGGGTCAGCCGATTTACCGGACCCCCAGTGGCGACGGCTATATACGGGGCGGAAGCTTCGCGGGACAGAATTACGGGTCGGCTAACCCGTTGTTCCTCAAGGGGGCGGAGGAGGACGAGTACCGCCGACAGGCATACCTCCTCTTCGACCTCGTCCCCGTCAATCGAACGTCGGTCTCGGAGGCGAAACTGCGGCTTTACGTCACCGACATCGAAGGCGGCGGGTCCGCCCGGATGGAGGTGAAACGGGTGGACAGCGACACCTGGAGTGAATCGTCTCTCACGTGGAACCAGCGCCCCACCTATGGAGCGACCTTCGGTTCGACAACGGTGGGGCAACCTGGTTTCGTCTACATAGACGTGACCGCCGAGGTGAACGCGCAGTTAGCCGGGAACGGGCGCGTCGCCTTCGCCGTGCTGGATACCGGCACGGGCGTCAACAAGTTCGTCCAATTCGCCAGCCGCGAGGAGACCGCGAACCCCGACCGGCGTCCCACACTGGTACTGACGCCGTAATCACCCTGATCCCCGGCGGGTTCAACCCGCCGGGGACTGTGGCTGCTGTCTCTATCACGCCGAGTCAAATTAATCCAGGGCGAGCAGGAACCGTGCGAAGCCGCCCGACCCGACATCCGCGCGGCTATTTTCGGGAGCGGTACCCATAATGGCGTGACAGCGACGCCGATAGCCCGTCGAGACCCGGAAGCAAAACCCGCTCGTGACGCCGGTCTGGTCCAGCCGGTCGCGCACCTCGCGTTTCAAATCCGCCGGGATCACGATACGCCGTAACGACTCG
>JACMIS010000546.1 GCA_014381035.1 Armatimonadota bacterium | reverse complement strand
GGTGCCGGTTTGAGTCTGTGCCTGTACCACGGTCGTTGTGGCTGCGAGGAATACACTGAGTAGGAGAGCCGCCGCGCCGAAGCGCGAAAGCCGACTTGCCGCCATTGTCAAGTCTGAGTTAGTCCGCCGTATTGGTTTCACCATGTGCGAAACACCTCCTATCGAGATGCGGCATTGTAGCACGAGGAAAAGGCGACGGAGCGCGGAAAATAAGCGAGTGAATCCCTCTATACATCGCCGGAATCAGACGCCTGACGAGAGAAGAGCGGGGGATTCAGACACCTTTAAAAGCGACACGGTGGCGGTGCTTTCCGACTGTCTGAATCACATATAAGAAAAGTTGATAACGCGCCGTTTATTTATAAGAAATTTTGCGGGAAGTCCACGCGGAAACTTTTTTCGGGGTCGCGACAAGACAGCAAAAACGGTCAAGTATCGCCCAGACGGGGCTTATAAGATGACACCGTATGAACACAGACAATCCAGCCAGTAGTAACCGAGAACGCGAACTGCTGGGTGTCCTGGAGCGACAGCTCTCCGGAACCGGCGATTCTGGCGGCGACGCAATGGCGAGCGATGCTTGCCTGAGTCGCTTCCATTTCCAGCGTGTGTTCCGCGAAACGGTCGGCGAGTCACCCGGCGAGGTTCGGCGGAGGTTGCAACTGGAGCGTGCCGCGCACGAGCTGCGAAGCACGACCAGGGCGATCACGGTCATCGCGTTGGAGGCGGAGTACCGATCCCTCGAAGGGTTCGGACGTGCCTTCAAAACGATGTTCCGTGTTTCGCCGCGGGAATATCGCAAACTCGCCGCCCGTGTCGCGCCGCTACCACTGCTCGCCCCGTCCGGTGTTCATTATAACTCCGCCGTGCAAGGGATCATTTCGTTGCGCGGCACCGTCCCGCCCCGGAGGAAAACGACTATGAACCTGACCGAACGACTATTAGACAGCGACTATCGCATGAAACAAAGCATGTTGCAGATGGCGCGACTGCTTTCCGACGCACAACTCGACGCGCCGCTCGCGTTCCGCCACAGCCTGATGCCGTTCGTGGAGCCGGAAAAGACGCTCCGCGAAACGCTCGACCGTATGATTACCGACATCTGGGTACTGACTCTGTTCGACGAGATCGGATGGAAATCAGCGGACGGCCGTTATCGCACGGTCATTGGAAAATCGGTGGAGGAGATGATCACCCGTCTCGACGGATACCACGCCGACTTTTCTGCGTTCGTCCGCAGGGTGGCGGCGGACGACTCGTGGGAGACCGAGTGGGTAGACCGGGCGTGTGAACCGGCAGAAACGTTCACCTACGGCGCGGTGATCGAGGGCGTTCTGACCTGGGGCATTCCGCAACGCATCAAGGCGCAGCAGCAGCTCCTGGGGCAACTCGGTTTGAATATGGGACTCCCACTTCCATAGAGTAAAGCAGGGTGGCTTGTTTCGTACGGGAACAAACCACCCTGCCACCCCCGTATTGATGTGGACTTTTTCATTCCGGGAACATATGCCCCCTCGTTAGCGTCTCAGAAGCGGTCGGATTTCGTAGTCGTATTCGTGGAGGTACTCTCATGCAGGAAAAAGTAGTTGAGCACTTTAAGGAAGCGGCAGCGTCCACTGCCAACGCAACGATCCATCAGCTTCAGGATGTTGCTCACGGGACGGTCCACTCGCTCCAGGATGTCGCGATAGGAACGAAACGTGAATTCAGTACGCTGTGGGCGAACGCCGACGAGCGGGAGGAATTGATCCGTACCGCGGCGTATTGCGGCGGTATTTTGATCGGCGTCAGTATCCTGGTCGCACTGACAGGCTGGATGCCGCTTTGGCTCCGATTGCTGGTAGTCGTTCTAACCATCGGCGGTCTGGGCTGGTGGATGATGAAAAAGATCAGCGACAGCGATTAAACCAATCGGCGATAATCCCTTCTCACGACAGCATGCCAGCAGTTGCGGCAGTGCGGCGGCGGCGGCGGGCACCTCCGGGCGTTCGTGGAGCAAAACGATGTCGCCTGGGGTAAGTAGCCCCATGACTTTCGCCGTGAGGGTTTCGGTATCGGTCGGATCGTAATCGCGCGGGTCGAGAGACCAGGCGACGGTAACGAAGCCGAGCCGTTGCGCCGTCCGGGCAAGCGTTCTTGTTTTAAATCCGTAGGGCGGGCGGAGCAGAAGAGGGCGGGGCAGCTTCTCCCCTGCCGCCTGCTCGATTCGCATCAAGGCTTCCTTCAATCCGCGTTCGATTTCCTTTTCGCTTTGCAACACCATCGTCCGGTGCCGCAGACCATGTATCCCGATCGTATGGCCTTCACGCATTATTCGCCGGACGATCTCCGGGTACTGCGTCGCCCGTTCCCCGACGACGAAAAATGTCGCGCGGGCGCCGGCGACGGCGAGAGCATCCAGAATTCGCGGCGTCGTATCGGGGTGTGGTCCGTCGTCGAATGTCAGTGCGACGGCGTTTCCACCGGATCGTGGCAAGCGAATCAGGAGCGGGCATTTCGAAAAGATCGTGCGCGGGCTAAAGGTGCGTGCGAAATAGGCGGACAAAACCCCTGCTACCGCGACGCCTCCCGCGACGGCGAGCGGCACGATTACCGACGGTGGACAGATTGTGGCGAGCGCGGCGAGCAGGAGACCCGCCCCGCCGCCGACCTGTGCCGTGCG
>JACMIS010000545.1 GCA_014381035.1 Armatimonadota bacterium | reverse complement strand
CTCGCGCCTTGCCGGAATCATCGTGGTGAATTGCAATCAAGCACGGCACACCCTTGCCTTCCTGATACACACGGCGCACCAGATGACCGGGACCCTTCGGCGCGACCATGAACACATCCACGAAATCCGGCGGCACGACCTGCCCGAAATGGATATTGAACCCATGCCCGAATACGAGCGAGTTGCCCGGCTTTAGGTGCGGCGCAATAGACTCTTTGTACAGATCGCCCTGAAACTCGTCGTTGACGAGAATCATGATCACGTCGGCGCGTTCCGCCGCCTCAGCGACGGGGACGACCTCGAAGCCGTCAATCCGCGCCTTGTCCGCCGACTTGCCTTCGCGCAAGCCGACAATCACATTCATGCCGGAATCGCGCAGGTTGAGCGAGTGCGCGTGACCCTGCGAACCATAGCCGATAACCGCGAGCGTTTGCCCGCGCAAAATGTCGAGAGAAGCATCTGCTTCGTAGTAAACTTTAACTGCCATTTGTACTGAATGTATCCTTAGATTATTCGTCTTCAAGAGACGTGTAAGACCACTTTATTTGTTGCCACTTTTCTATTGCGGCGTCAAAATCGACGGCGTTTTTCGCCGCAAGCCACACTGCGTTCTTCCCGGCGAAACACACGAGACAAGTGTCCAGATGAAATATCTCGTGTTGCATCAAAACCGGGTGTGGCGACGAAACCGCTTGACGCCGTAGGGCGTTCAATTCCTGTTCATTTTCTACCTCACCCAACCCGCAAAATCTTCCCGCGAGAAACGTTTCGTAAGCCACCATCAGCAAGGCGGTTTGCGTAATCGGAGCAGGCTTATCCTGCGGAAATACTTCGCCGTCGGTTAAGACCCAAGCCAACGGATTGGGCAGGGCAATATTGCTTCCTTTGATAGCGCACACGTATACGTTTTGGTTTTCTTCCCAGATGATCATCCAACTGCCCGCTATTGTCAGGTCTTTCAGGCGCAGGAGGCGATTGTGTTCCGATGTTATGTCATCGCGCTTGCCAATAAGTGCGTAAAGTTCGCGCAACGCTTCCGGCAACCGAAATCTAAGCCGCGCTTCCGCCTCCGCGATTTCGCCTTCCGTGTTACCATCGCCCGGTTCAATCGGTCTGTGCCACTCCGCGATGAACGCCTTCAAGTCGGCGTAACGGTCAACAGTCTGCGTCTCGGTTTCGGTCGTTCTGTCGCTTGGCATCGGATACCACCTTCCTAAAGCGTCGTCACCGGCTCCGTTTCGCCAACAGGCTTGGTTTCCACCTCCGATGGGTCTTGCCCCGTTAAAAGCGAGTGCCGAAGCGCGGACGATTTTCTCTCAATGTCATACAAATTATGACGCAAGTTTATCAGCGCGGCGTTCTGCCCATCCGTAAATATCACCGTCTCCCCAACGATGCGCCGCAGTTCCCGCAGGTGCGCCTCCACCTCATACGCTACCGCATCAAACGATTCGCTCTGCATTTTATCCTTCCTCTCTTTTTCTTTTTTGTCCTGCGCGGACGGCGGCAACCGAACGTTGCATCGTGTATGGGGCTTTCCGCTCTGTAAGTCTTGTTTGCTGTTGACCCTTGCTTTTTGGTTCGATTCGCGGG
>JACMIS010000544.1 GCA_014381035.1 Armatimonadota bacterium | reverse complement strand
TTCGCGCAGAACCAGCAGGTCCACCTGACCCGCGCCCTGATGCGCGGCTTGCTGTCGCCGATCCTGTCGGCGTCGGTAAACTACGTCAACGCCCCGACGCTGGCCGCTGAACGCGGCATCCGCATCACGGAAGCGCGCCGCGACGCGCTGGAAAACGCCGAGTTCAAGAACCGCATCATCGTCACCGCCCGCGCCCTTTCGGACCGGATCTGCACCATCGAGGGCACGATCTACGGCGCGTCGGACGCCCGCATCGTCGGCATCGACGGCTACGCGGTGGACTTCAAGCCCGAAGGAATGCACCTGATCACGCGCCACACGGACCGCCCCGGCATGGTCGGCAAGGTCGGGACGCTCCTCGGTGAGGCGAATGTCAATATCGCGGGAATGTACTGTGGTCGTGCCAACAAGCGCGGGCATTCGATCATGGCATTGTCGGTAGATGACTCGGTTCCAGCCGATATAACCGCCACAATCGCGGCGATGGACGGCATGGAAGCGGTTCGCTTCGTGGAACTCTGACGGTTGGATGATTGGGTTACTGGGTCGTTGGGTAATTTGTCGGGTCGCCACCGATAGCCGTTCGGCAAACACTCCCAACCCAATCACCTAACAACCAAACCACCCAACTAAATGGCATCGTCTTTTCGCACCAAACTTCGCATCGCGTATAACGTTCTCTTCGCGCCCGGCTTCTGGGACGCCGTGGCGGGGCGGTTCCTGTTTTGTCCCCTAACCCCCTCCCCCGCTCCTGCGGAGCGGGGGAGGGGGCAAAATCACACCGACCTTCGCGGAGCGATCCATAATCACAGCACCTACAGCGACGGGCTTTCCGACATACCGACCGTGATGGATGCCGCGAAAGAGTCCGGCGTGGACTTCGTTCTGATGGCGGACCACAACACCATGCAACCCCTCCGCGACGGTTGGCAGGAGCGGTACGCGAACGAATCGCCGTTTCTGCTGGTCGGGACCGAAGTCACGGTGGAAGGGGGGCGGTTCCTGCTCGCCTTGGACGTTCCCCCAGAGTACGAGCCGGTGATCGGGGTTTCGGCGCAGACCGGCATCAACACGATCCGTGCGCACCGGGGATTCCCACTGATCTCGCTCCCCTTCGACATGAAGCACCCCTTCGAGGACTGGAGCGTTTCCGGCTACGACGGTCTGGAAGTGCTGAACTTCTCGACCATCGCGCGGCGTCACATCAATTTCCTCTCGCTTCCGTGGATTTTGATCGTCCGGCAATTCGGCGGCATGATGGCGGTGATTCGGATGATGGCGAGCCGCCCCGACGCGGCTTTATCGCGCTGGGATTCGCTCACCCGCGGCGGGGTGCGTCAGGTAGTGGGTATCGGGTCTCTCGACGCACACGCACGGATGAAGATGTTCGGAAAGATGTACGCGATACCGACGTATGCGGACTCTTTCCGGGCGTGCCAGACCCATGTCCTGGTCTCGGACGACATCGCCGGGGCGGAACGACTGCCTGCCGTGAATGCCGCCCTTCGTGCCGGACGTTGCTATTTCTCGTATGATTGCCTCGGCGACCCAACTAATTTCTGTTTTTTAGCGACTAAAGAAGGGAAGGACGCGGCAACCATCATGGGCGAACATTTGCCCATCTCCCAAGGCGAATCGATACGCTTCGTGGCGTCGGCTCCTGGCGAATCGGTCCTGTTGCGATTGTATCGAGATGGAAAACCGGTCGCGTCGTCGGTCGGTGGGACGCTTTCCGTGACGATCCCGGCGCATCCCGGCGCGTATCGGATCGAGGCATACCGGTTCACGGGGCGACTCGGCGCGTTTTTCTGGGGAGTACGTCCCTGGATCTACAGCAACCCTATCTATCTTTCCTGAAAATACCGATTAAATCAAGGCAGGAATCGGGCATAACAAAACGGAACAAATGCGCCGGTTCGATTGTTCTATATAAAGCAAGCGTACTTTTCCGAAACGACCTGTTGGTAGCGATCAGTTTGACACACCGCGATGCGGCAAGGATGCCGCTCGAAAAAGGAAACATTCTCAATCCGATGACGAGTACCGAACTCAAACATGGCACACACAAAGCGGCTTCCACGCTGACTTTCGACCTCCACCCGTTATACGCCTCGATCCTCCGTGATGGTGCCACGGTGCGTGAGGGGGAAGTGCTGGGACTTGATGGCGACCTGCGCCGCGTTTTGATCGCTCCCTTCTCCGGGATCGCCCGTCTTCTTATCACCGGGCAGGGAAACGACCGTCGTGTCAAAGTCTACCTGACCGAAGGAAGCGTAACCTCGCGCCGCAGTGCGCCGTTATCCTTGCGTGACACCATTAACCACCTCGAAAACAGCCGCAACTAACGCCGTCTCGGCAGGACCGAATATTCCGCCGCGTGCGCGACTGTTATTCCTCCTTCTACTCTGCACCGTGCCGCTGGCATGGTTCGGGGCGTGGTGGAGCCAGCGGCACGACGAAGATATGGGAGTCCCGGATGTGACCATCGCCGCGCCGGACAATAAGCCGGTCCTGTCTTTAGACTATGACCCCCGCCGCAACGGAACCCTGCTGATTTCGGCGGGCGACGACGCGGCGGGGGGCGGCGCGGTTTTATGGGAATCTACCGACAAAGCCGACAGTGAACTCCCGACCCGCGACGCCGGCGCGTTCGGTCGCGTCCCGTTCCGCCGCTCGCGCACGTTGCGTGCCTACGGCAAAAAGGACCGGGGCTACTCCCGCTATTCAACGGACGGCAACTACATCGCGACGTGGAGTGGTAAGCTCATGGTCTGGAGGAACGACGGCTATCGCTCGGTCCCACTATACGACGTGAAAGGCGAAACGTTCTTGCTTTCCTGGGAGGAGATGCGCGGCCACTCCGGTTTCATGTATCAAAGATCGGACGGCGCCTATTTCCTGACGGTACCGAAAAGTCGCGAGGAAATAGGGGTCGAGCCTGCGGGGTGTTACGGTGCAGAACCGGACATTACGGAACTGGCGGTACGCTTCACGCCGGAGTTCAAGGGCATCTTCGCGACGCCGGAGAAGAACCGCTTGCGCCTCGTCAATCGCATCGCCGGGAGGACGCGACAAACGCTCGATCTGGGCACGGCGGATGTCGTCGTTTCGGCGTGGAGCAGAGACGGCAACCAGATCGCGGCGGGCGACAGCCACGGCTGGGTGTATCGCTTCGTGCGCACCGCAGACGGCACGTTCGTCCCGGCACGCAAACCCCGCTTCGCGCACGCGCAAAACCCCGGACCCGGCGCACCGAAAGTCACCGCCTTAGCGTTCTCGCCGGACGGCAAGACGCTGGCGACAGGCGGCACGGACGGCGCGGTTTTTCTGTGGCGGTTGTAGGGAGCACCGTCCGAGACCGTACTCTTACGGCTTTCCCGCGCCCGTTCCTTCGACGCCGCCGATCTGCTTGACGCGTAAACGGGAGCGTTCGGTCTGTGCATCGGAAAGCCCGCCCCGGTTGAGTGCTTCCCGGTAGGCTTGTTTCGCCTTCGCCGCGTCGCGGAGGCGCCCGTCGTAAGCGTCGGCGAGGGCGAACCAATCCGCGCCGCGCGACCGGAATCGAGCCAGCGTTTCGCGGTACTTCACTTCGTCTGCGGTTTTGCTCTGGTACTGGGCTATCGCTGCGAGGGCGATCAACGCACGTGCTTCCCGCTCCGGCGTCGTCGGCGAATCGGAACCCCGCCCGACGACGCCGACCGAGTTGGAGTACATAAATGTCTCTGTGGCGAATCCAGCGCGACTCGCACTCAAATCCGCACGATAGCCAGCGGTGATGGTGTCCAGAAGCCCTTTCGTCGCGAGCACGGCGAGGGTATCTTGCGGGAACAATCCGGCGTCCGCCTGGGCGTCGAGCGACGCACGGAACGCCGCTTCGGCATCGGTCTGGTTGCCGATGGAGAGCAGGGTTTCGCCGCGCAACCGGTGCCAGAGCCCCGCGCTTTCGGCTTCTTCGCGCAACGCACGATCCAGCGTCTGCAACGCCGCCCGCGTTTGCCCCCCGGCGATCTGGGTCTGCGCCAACGCTTGATACAGGACGGCACGCGTGCCAAAAAGACCGCTCGCTTTCGTCAGGCGTAACGCATCGGAGTAGTTTTCCGCCGCCGCGCCGAACTCGCGCTTTTTGGTCTGCACTTCGCCAATCGCGGCGGGCGGCGCGGGGTCGGTCGGGGCGATGACGCGGGCTTGCTTGAATACGGTCAGTGCGTCTTCCAAACGACCGTCCGCGACGTAGGCTTGTCCCAATCCCGTCAGGGCTTGCGCGGCGATCGGCAACGTTTTGCTCTGGTAGGCGACATTGTTTTGAATCCGCTGGTAGTTGGTGATCGCGTCTTTGATGTTTCCGGCTTGCCGCTGGGCGTCGGCGCGGAAGAACTGCAACTCGACGTTCCCCGGATCGCGTTTCAGCGCGGACTCGAACAATAGCACCGCCTCGGCGGGCTTGTTTTGTGCGAGGCGTAACAACCCCAGATTGACTTTCGGTTTCGACCAACCCGGTGCGTACAGGATCGCCTTGCGGTACGCCGTATCGGCGGCAGGAAGGTTCTCCGCGATCTGATACGCGTCGCCGATGAGCAGGTGCAGGATCGGCGATTTCGGGGCGTCCTGCAACGCTTCTTTCAAACGGACGAGCGACGACGAACTGTTCAGACCGCCACCGGGCTTGTTGTAGCGACGGACCGCTTCGAGGTAGATCAGTTGCGCTGCGTTGGCTTCCCCGACCTGCGCGAGTGCCCCTTGAAGCAGGAGCGACGCGACCAGATCATCCCCGGTCAGTCGGCATGCCATTTTGAACTGTTTCACTGCGAGATCCGGCTTGCGCAACGTGGTCAGCGTGACCCCGAGCAAGAGGCGTAGCATCGGATCGTTGGGCGACCGCTCCGCCGCCTGAGCGTAGGCGCGGGCGGCATCATCGAACTCGCTGTTTTGCAAGGCGCGATCAGCCTCGGTGCGCAGGGTATCGGTTTTGACCTGCTCCGCATCGGTGACGATGCGCGATCTCATAAGCGGGGTGCGGTTCGGTAGCACGGACGGTTTGTCGTCTGCATTCACCGGTGCGATACAGACGAACCCGGTCAAACCGGCAATCAAAATTGTCACCGGGAATAGTCGCGAAACGTGCATGCCCCTTTTTACCACGGTGTAGCGGTTTCACTCCCCGTACCTGCGCCACCGGTCGTCGGCAGAACGGCTATCGCCGCGCCCGCGCCGTACCCCCCGAACAACCCGCGTCGCTGTCGCTGACGGATCATCGTATCAGTCACCGATGGCGGTGTATACGCGGCGGCGGTCCCCGTCACGCCCGAACCGGGGTCGGACTGGACAACCGTGATCGTCGTTCTCTTCAACTCGCCCGTGAAACCGAAACTCCTTTCGCTGTCGGTTGACGGCGGCGCGACGGGACGTGGTTCCGTGGGGATGCGCGCCATCGCCACCACCGTCGGGGCGGGCTTCGTATCAACATCCACGATAGTGATCACATCGAACGAAAGTTTCGGTTGTGGAACGGACTGCGCTATCAGCCTGGCGTTGTGTGTGTCGCGCGGCGTAAGCACGACGTTTTTGCTTCGGGAAAAGTCCGCCGATTCCGTCCGGCGGTTTATCTCCGACGTGCGATCACGACTCTTTGCATCGGCGACCACGGTCATCCGGCGGGGGACCGATTTCATTTCGGCAGCCTGCGTCCGGCTTGCCGCGGGTGTCGCCGCGGGAGACGCGGCGAACGATAGCCGTGTGGTACGTGCTTCGTCCATTTCGACCAACGCCCCCGACTTTTTGGCGAACGGCGCGACGCCGTCGTTTTTCATTGCCGCCACCATGGACGGCGCATCGGACCGCTGGTCTTGTTTAGGCATCAAGATCACAGCGACGATGATCGCGGCTAATGCGGGAGCGAACAGTAACACCGGTCGTAGCGAAAACGAGCGGCGGCTTTCCCGTTGCTCGGTGACGATGCGTCCTTCGATGCGCTCCCACAGGTCCGGTGCCGGAACATGGGCGGGCAGGGCGGCGGGACCACGCTCCCGCAAAAAAGCACCCATGGCGCGAACCGTCGCCGCTTCCTCGTGACAAGCGGGGCAAGCGGACAGGTGCGCGTTTACGGCGACGCGTTCGTCTGCGGTCATCGCCGCTTCCGCCTCCACGTACTGGATGAGTAGCGGTGCGATGATCCGGCAGGATATCGGCTTCGGTAGCCGCGAAAAAAGGGTCCGGCTGAACATAATGATTACTGGTGTGCCTCCCCATCAAAACCGCCTCGGGCGGTCTGTGATCCATCAAAACCGTTCGATGCGGTAAATAGTTCCTGTGTATGCGTCGCGCCCGTCAGCACACCCTTCATTCTCTTGCAGGCGTAATGCAGACGGGACCAGACGGTGCCGAGCGAGCAACCAACGATACCGCTGATCTCCTCGCACGAGCGACCTTCAAAATAATGTAACAGGACCACGGAGCGTTGCTTCTCCGGCAAGGCTTGTACCGCCTTGCGAATCACCTGTTCTTGTTCCTGTTTTTGCGCGGCTTGAAACGGGTCGCCGCCGCGAAGCGGGTCGCAACCGGGATCGGCGGGGAGCGATTCCAGACCGCCCAAGCCGGTTTCCTCGTCGGGCGACAGGGAAACGAGCGGCGCGGTCTCATTCTTGCGCCGACTGCGGTACTTGATCGCCGTGTTCACCGCGATGCGATACAGCCAGGTGGAAAACTGCGCATCGCCGCGAAACCGGGGCAAGCCTTTCCAGGCACGCAAAAAGGTTTCCTGCAAAATGTCGTCCACGTCATCCGGCGACGCGACCATACGCCCGACCAACGCAGCGATAGGCCGCTGGTACCGTTCGAATAATTCACGGAAAGCGGTGCGATCTCCTTCCGCGGCGCGACGAACGAGGCGGGCATCGCCGTCTATTTCGTTGGGCGTTGCGAAGGGTGGCACGCTCCGCTCGGAATCGGAGGGCGCAGTCTGGTTATGCGTGGCGGCTAAGGCGGCGTTGGGACCGGGCATCGAAAAAGAAAAACTCATGATTTCACCACCGTGGAACGAAAGCCTGTCACGGCTTTTGTTCTGATCGGGCGGCGTGGGAATCCGTCTCGTTTATTGTACAACGGAAACCAAACTCCGGCGCGTTCGGGGAAACCGCACTGCGGCTTCCGTGTGTGATTGTTCTCTCATCTCCAGAATATCTTGCGTAACATTCTGTCAGACCACCCCGATTCCGAATACCTTCATTTTTGACCTACCAGAAATAAAAACCGGCGCACTGCACCGCCACCGCGGTACAAAATGTCGCGATAAGGAGCGTTTCTCGGTCGCGTTCGGAAAGGGGGGCGTGCGCCGCTACCAGAGTGACGAGCGGATACAGAAACAAACACGCCCGTGCCGTCTCACCGGTCCGGTACGCGCCGGCAAGGAACAGTAGAAGCAGACTCGCCGCGCCAGCGACAAACATCACCCAGACCGGAGACGCGTCCCGCCGCGCCATGGGAAACCCGCGCCATGCCGCCCAGAGTGCGAACGGTCCGGCGAAAAAGAGAAGGTCCGCAATATTTTCAAGCCGCGTCGCCAGATATTCGACGGGGTTGACGAAAAGCCGGAAGCCGTCCGGGTTCTCATTGGCGGAAGCAAACCGAAACGCGGCAAAATAATCGAACCCGAGGAAAACCCGGAGCGCGACATAGAACAGCGCGACGGCAAGCAGGAGGACCGCCGTCCGCCAGGGAAAGCGGCGCGTTCGGGCGATCTCGACCGCGAACAGCACCGGCACGACCCAGATGACACCGAAAGTAAGAAAGGAGGCGGCGAGAAAGGCTATCACGCCCTGCCACCCCCTCTCCCTCCGGAGAGAGAGGGGGAGTAGATGCGCTGGGGACGCGTCGTTCGTGGTGTCTCTTCTTGCTCCCCCTCTCCCTCCGGAGGGAGAGGGGGTGGCAGGAGGGGCCGTAGCCCTCCCCCCAACCACCGCAAGAAAAAGCAGACCCGCGATGATCGCGTCCAGGGTAGCGCAAAAGTAGACCTGTACGGCGGGCAGGACGCAAAACAAAACAACCGCGAACGGTGGCGCACCGGCACGATGAAATCCAGCGGCGATGAGTGCTACTGAGATCAGACACACCATCACGGCGGGGAGAGCTGGGCGGTTCCCCGATCCTTGCCGCAACAGGGCAAACAGTAGCACCGCGCCGGGCGGGTGCGTTCGCCCGTGCTCCGCGAGTGTCGGCTGTCTATCGCCGTACTCCCGGACGAAACGCAGAGCGTCCTCGCCGGTCGTGATGTGCTGTGCTTCGGCGTCGTGCCAGTATTGGGCAGGTTTGGCGCGGGGATCGCGTCCGGCGACGGGATGGACGAAGCCACGTTCCGTTCCGTGTGTCGCCGTTGTTCCCAGGATCGCGAGAAACCCGATCAGCGCGGCGACGGCATACCGATGGCGCTCGGGAATGCGGGATAAAACCCGGATCGCGCCCACAAAGCCTGCGATGCTCAGCGCGGCGCCGGTCATCTGTGTTCCGGACGGTGTGCGTGGGTGTCCGTAGGCGACTGGAAACCATTTGCCGATCCCGAGCGGAGTCGGCGAGATAGCCTGCACCCATTGCGCCAGTCCCTGCGCCAGAAACACGGCGGCAAGGAACGCGAAAAGCAGAAGTAACAGTCGGCGCAGGGAGAGCAGGGACGGGGGCGTTACGGACACGTACCCTATTGTATCAAAAAGTGTGGCGTGATAAACTGTAACGTTCGGCGCAGGAGTGCCGTACAGGGAAACAGGAAACGTTCCTCCCTTCGCGCAAAACACTAAATGGCGCGATATTCCGGCGGGCAGGGGCGTTTGGGGCAAGTGATTATGCGGTTTCGCTGGTGGAACTCTTTCAACGTTTTGGCGGTCATTTTGCTGTTTATCGGTATCGCGGGCGCGGTATCCGGTGGCAAAATGGTGTTCGATCCAGGGCGGGCGTCGAGCGGGCGCGAATGGATTATTTATGTCGTCGCGGGCGGCTTGATGCTTTTCAATGGCTTTTTGCCACCAAGTAATCCGCAAGAAGACGAAGAAGAAGAAAAGTCGAAAGCGAAGACCTCCCGTTAAACGGTGCCTTGCTTTCGGTGATGCGAAACGAAAATTATGGCAGATACGATTACCCCTCTTGTAGAAGAAGATGAGCGACCGGTTGAAGAGGTGCGCTGCATCTATAACGGCACGCCGATCTCAACGATCCCGTCGTGGTACGCGGGCGTTAAAGTAAAATTTTTCTCCGAAGCGTCGCGCAAGGCGACGGCGGCAGCAATCTCTCTCGCAGAACTGGAAGCCGGACGGTTGCGTGACGGCATAGACAGCGAGAATGAGGACGAAGATGGCGCGGACCTCGACGCCGATCTCGAACTCGAAGATGTCGAAATCGAGATCGAGGACGACACCGAAGAAGTCGAACCCGAAGCCGACCCGGTTTAATAGGCTATTGATCGCCAAGACGCCAAGTCAAGGAAAAGGGAGGGATTCGACCACAAAGGACACAAAGATTTTTAAGGGTAGGGCTTATCGAGTTAGCAT
>JACMIS010000543.1 GCA_014381035.1 Armatimonadota bacterium | reverse complement strand
ATTGCCAGCTTTTCTGAAAGATGTCCTTAACTATAGGGGCGATAAGGCTGTTAAGCAAGCTGTAGTTGAAGATATCAAACGATTTAAGCCCTTTGATGGACTGAGTGAAGGAGATTATCAACAAATTGTAGGCTCATGTTGGAAGGCAACGATTGCCCCTAGAGTTAAGTTAACCGAACAAAATAAAAATGTTGATTATGCTTTCATCCTGCTCAAAGGAAAGATACAGGGATACTATAAACCAATAGTGAAAACCGGCGAGATTGCCAGTATGGGTATAGATGACCCTTACACTGACATAATTGGCGCGTTGGAAATTTTATCCAAACAACCAATTCCTGCCCTGCATACCAATGAAACCAAAACACAGTGTGAGGTGTTATTCTTCGATAGAAAACAGTTTCTCGGTCTCGTCCAATCGCCTACCATTGCTGTGGCGTTGTATAGATCGCTGGCGGAGAGTTTATATGTTATAGTTCGAAATAAGATTTTTACATCGCAACTGAGTAAGGGAGGACGTATCGCATATTGGTTGCATAAGTGGTTCATGTCAAACCCATTGAGCACGGAAATGGCTACGACATATGACGTAATTCACATGCATGCGAATGTGAGTTCCAAAGATGTCAGGATGTGCCTTCGTGAGTTGGAGAGTAGAAGAATACTTTCCCTTAAAGGTTTTGACAGAAAGGGGGCAATGAACGAGCGAGATCGTACCGAAGCCCAAAGTTGCGGTGGAAATGGAAACTCTCGCTGCTTTTATATAAGATTAAGCAACGATGACTCCCGCGAATCACTTAATAAGTATTGGCAAAATCTTTCTGACACTCAGAACGTGTTATGAACTTTGGCGTGTAAAGATGGTAGGATCAAGCCCTTCACGCTGGCTTTGACCAGCATCAGTCCTTCAAATACCGCCAAATGCAACCCTGCCAACGTTTCTGGTAACCGCTCGTAGTCACTGGCAAAACCCTAAAAGCCGTCTATAAACTCTGGGGACGACCAGTGCATCTGGAAACAGTGGTGGAAGGCGTCGCGACCCTCCTTTCCTCTGACGGCGAACAGAACAGTCAGGAACCGGTGTAACAAATGCGCACCGCAAAGACATTTTCTGCTATCTTAACGTGAATTCGGTTTAAGCAAGGTTAAGAATCATCTCTCCATTGCTATCCTTGGAAAGTAACGATGGTTTCTTTGGCTGATGGCAGTAAGCGATCAACGCGCTAACAAGATTGACCAAAAAGCCATTTACACTGCGATGTCTTGTGTGCTGCACCTGAGAAATATTCTTAAGTTGGTCGACAACACTCTCGATCACGGCTCGCTTTCTTAGCAGAAGATTATCCCAAAGGTTCGTCAGAGCGACAGACTTCATCTTGTCTCGCAATTTTGTCAGTAAGTGCACCCCATTTTCTGTCAATAATCGCTCTGACAATTTCGCGGACAGATAACCTTTGTCGCCAACGAGTTTACCAAAGAGGTTCTTGGCGAACTTTGGAATCGGTGCTCGGTCATCTACATTTCCTGCGGTTAGCGATATGTCCAATAATTGCCCTTTCTCGTCGATAATGAGATGAAGTTTGAACCCAAAGAACCAGCCTGTACTTGTTTTGCCGCGCTTGGCAAGTCCTATGAAGACTTTGTGTTGGTGAATCCGATGATTGTCACAAACAGGTAAGTCTGTCGAATCTACAAAGGTAATCCCACTACATTTTGCAAAGAGCGAGCGTAGATAAGCCAGTAGAGGAGCAAGGGCAGATGGCATCCATTCTATGAAGCGTTGGTAGGAAACCAGACCAGGAAATTCCTTCCTCCAATACAGGCAAACATGCCCTGTATAGAATGCCTTAAAGGTTCGGTAGTTTGACTGGTGAAAGGCAATCAAAAGGGTCAATATTTCAGACTGGCATAAGGAACGGGAGCGATTACGACGGCGAATCATCGGTTGCAATAGGGGTAAACACGGCTTTATGGTATCTTTCGTCGCCACTTCCTGCTGGCAGAAATCATCGACTTTGCAAAACAGTTCTGTCAGGGCAAGCGAATCGAGTAAAATGGACATGGACAGGCTTTTCTTTAGATTAGGTGTGGTAACTCAATTTTATCGAAAAGTCTGTCTTATCCCGAATTCACGTTAATTATTTTCTTTATCTTTCTTTTGTCCTTGCCGTTCGGGAACGGCAAGGAAAGAATACGGAGTTATCGTACTGCGCTCGCGACTGCTTCACGATCCGAATCGATGGGTGGCAGGAGTGCAGCGTACTGCTCTTTTGTCAGTAGCCCGGTTTTCACGTCTACCTTTCTCGGGAGCAGACCGATGCGGTAGAAATTCTCCGCCACCTCTTGCTGAGTCCGCACCACTTCGTCATCTATCGGGCGATAACCGATATATCGTTTGCCTTTGCGGGTGCGCTTTTGTATCGCCTCCAGCTTGTCTACGCTTACCCCCATAGATGGCGCGAGCAGTACGGCAGCTTCGTGCGGATGGTCACGAGACCAGATACTCGCTTTCTCGATCTCGGTGAGAGTAACCCGAATCCATTCCGGGTGGTTCACCGCGAACGGCCGGATGGACACATAGAATCCTCCGGCGGAAATGATACCGCTACCGTCCACAATCACTCGCGCCTTCATGTCCTGCTCGGCGGCGGCAAGATACGGGTCCCAGATCGCCCATGCGTCAATCGTGCCAGACTCGAACGCGACACGCCCATCCGCCGGGGCAAGATATTGCGGTCGGATGGCACTATACGGTACTCTCCCCTTGGACAAGGCTTGCACCAAAAAATTATGGGTTCCCGTGCCTTTTTGTATGCCGATGCGCTTTCCTTTCAAATCGGTAATGGAGCGTATTTTGCTATCCGGGGGGACCAGAATCGCGCGGCTTGCCCCGTCTCCCGGCGGTGTGTTTGCCACATATACCAGAGGGATATTCGCGGCTTGCGCGAATATCAACGGAGCGTCCCCCATACTGCTGAAATCCACACTCCCGACCGCGAGTGCTTCCAGCGTTTGCGGACCGGCGGCGAAGTTGATCCACTCGACTCCGACACCGAGCGGCGCAAGTTTCTTTTCCAGGTCGCCTTTCAAACGCAGAACATCCATCGCCCCCGACTTCTGATACCCGATACGGATAACTTGACGGACACCGGTCGCAGGGGAAGTGAAAGCTCCCCCCGCTTCCCCTGAGGAGTGGCGTCGTTGCCCGCAACCGCTCCCTACAAAGGCGAGAAGGATAAGAGCCAGTAGACGAAGCGGTATGTTGTTGAAAACTGCCATGTGTTAATCCTCGCGGAACCACGCCTGCGCGTTTGGCGCAATGCTCTGTCGGTAAGCGACCCCTCTGGTCCCTGCCACAGGGATGTCGTCGATGTACGTCGCGCCCTTGGTGAAGTTACCGTTCGGTGCCTTGAACCATTTCGCGTGACCGTCGAAAAGCAGATGGTTCGCCCCGCCGCTGTGGCGGTCACGGGCATAGACGTATGTCAGCGAGTTGTCTTTGACCGGATTTGTTATCGCATAGGTCAGCACATTGCCGGTGCGCGGGTCGGTATAGTCGTTCGTATCGTTGCCCATCGTATAGACGCGTTGTCCCGCCCCCTCCGCGACCGCGACTACGTTCGCAGGTGCCTTCAGATCGGCGAGCGTCCCTATCGGTTGTTCTGCCCACTCGACCGGAATGTCTGGTGCGGTCTCGTTCTGGGCGCGGGGTGGAGCGTAGTTGCCATTCAGCACATAGCTCCACGACGGATTGACCCCGAACGCGCGATACGGCTTGTCGTAGTTCGGGCAGAAATAGACGCTGATGCTCTTACCCGCCGTGGTAGTGCTTCCCGACACAACGGAACTGGCGTCGGTGCGGTTGTATCCGCCTTTCACATACGGCTCGACGAGGGCGTACCAGTGCAGGCGCGGGTTGGTCGTCCCGGCTAACGCGCTCGGCGGCGAGGGTACGTTCGCCGGGGGGAACGTTTCGTCGTAATCCTGCACATAGCCGAGGATCGCGAGACCGAGCTGCTTCTCGTTCGATAGGCAGGTGGACTGACGTGCCTTCTCTCGTGCCTGTGCAAAAACAGGAAATAATATCGCGGCAAGGATCGCGATAATGGCGATAACGACGAGCAGTTCGATCAGCGTGAATGCGCGACGGGCGCGATTATTCGTGGACGGATTTTTCATAAATAGCGAACCTTTCTTAGCGGGCGAGTTCATCTTTCGGGGTCGGTGTCGGATTTTGTGAGTGTGAGGTCGCATTCGGGTAGCCAAAGCGGCCATAGGGTACGACGTGCGGATTGAACGGCGAGGCGTCGGGGCGAGACAGGTTGATATGGGGGAACACCCATTCGGCGCAGGCGTAGGCTTCCTCCAGGGATGGATAGCCAGACAGTACGAAGGTGTCGATTCCGAGGTCAACGTACTCCTGCATCAGCCGGGCGATGGACTCGCCGGAACCAACCAGTGCCGTCCCCGCGCCACCACGCACCAACCCAACCCCTGCCCAGAGGTTCGGGTGAATCTCTAACTGATCGCGGCGGCGACCATTATGCAACGCCGCCATACGGCGTTGCCCTTCCGACTCGGTGCGGGCGTAGGCTTTCTGGGCGACGGCGATTGTGTCATCGGAAACGTGTTTGATGAGCTCGGCGGCAGCGGCGAACGCCGCAACGTCGGTTTCCCGTGCGATGACATGGAGACGAATCCCGAAACGCACGGTGCGCCCGTACCCCTGCGCCAGCCGTTTCACTTCGTCGATCTTTTCCTTCACCAATGCGGGCGGTTCCCCCCAGGACAGGTATACATCTACATGTTTGGCGGCGACCTCAAGCGCAGCGTGCGATGAGCCGCCGAAATACAATGGCGGGTACGGCTGTTGCACTGGCTTGATCTGCTGTCTGCCGTTCTTGATCCGCAAATGCTTCCCCTCGAACGTCGTCACCTCGCCGCGCATGAGGGAACGCCAGATATGCAGGAACTCATCGGTAATCTCGTATCGTTCGTCATGGTTTGCAAAAATACCATCCCCCTCCAACTGTTCGGTGCTCGCCCCGGTGACTATATTGAGCAGAATCCTGCCGTTCGAAAGTTCGTCGAAACTCGCTGTCATTCGCGCCCAGAGCGCGGGCGTCATGATCGAGGGGCGGGCGGCGACCAGAAATTTCAATCGCTCGGTGAGCGGTATCAACGCGGTCGCGACAGTGAGCGGATCGAGTTTGGTGCCGGTACCGAGTAGCATTCCTCCGTACCCCAGCGCGTCCACCGCTTGCGTGATTTGTGTCAGATACGCGAACGTCGGCTTGCGTCGCCCGATCTCCGAGCCGAGAAACCGCTCATCTCCCTGCGTCGGCAGGTACCAGAAAACATCCACTGCGTCAGTCATTTGTTTTTCCTTTTATATGGGTCTACTGTGGCGATAGTGCGAGGTCTTTTCCCCCGGTTGCCGTAAGCGGTCCCGTCGAAATGACCGAACCATACAGGGATACAACAGGTTCGTCACCCCTTCGGCAAGCCGATTTTCTTCCGCCTTCTCGATACGGAACAAAGCACTGTACTCTGTTCTCCCTCCACTGATTCGGCTGATTTGTGCCTCTGTAATGTGTCATAAATTCGGATTCCTGTAGCAAAAACAAAAAGGTCGGAACTCCTTGCGGGAGTCCCGACCTCCAGTGGACTGGTCAGTCAGAAAATAATGCGATTGACGGCAGGGTAAGTGGTTTGGTTACCCGACCTAACGGGTGCCGCGCCAACAGCGACAACAACAGTAGATGTGCAAGTAGATAGGGGAGAACAGCGTTAGTAACGAGATCATTTTTAATTCTGATTATTTCGGTCGAATTACATTTTTGATTATAATCGCGGGTCCGGGATTTTGTCAAGGCGTCATCAAAACTTTTTTCTGCCAGTGGTATACTGACCGCGAACCATCATGTTAAAACCCGGTATTTTCAAAAACGTTTTTCAGAGCCTCGATGCCATGATTACGGGGCGTGGTCGCATTGACGACGAACTGTTCGAGCAGTTCGAGGAAGCGTTACTCGCCGCCGACCTTTCGGTGCGCTCGACGGATAAGATACTGGAGCAGTTGCGCCAGTATGTCCGCGATAAACGGCTTGTCGAGGCGAAAGATGTGCGCGAGGGATTGACGCAAGCGTTGGTTTCCGCTCTCGGGAACGCGCAAGACTCCGATTTGAATTTCGCCCCTGTCGCCCCCTCTTTGTTTCTCATGGTCGGCGTCAACGGCGTCGGGAAGACCACCACACTGGGCAAACTCGCGTATCAGCAGACCCAGGCGGGCAAGAAAGTCCTGCTCGCCGCCGGGGACACGTTCCGCGCGGCTGCCGCCGAGCAACTGGAAATCTGGGCGGGGCGTGCCGGAGCCGATTTCGTCCGCCAACAGGAGCGAAGTGACCCTGCCGCCGTCGTGTTCGACGCGATCAACAAAGCGAAAAATGCCGGTACGGATCTGATTCTCGTGGACACGGCGGGGCGGTTGCACAACAAAGCAAACCTGATGGAAGAGCTCAAGAAGATCGGGCGTGTCTGCGAGCGGGAGTTGGGGCGCAAGCCGGACGAAGTATTGCTTGCCCTTGATGCGACCACCGGGCAGAACGCGGTCAATCAGGCGAAGGAATTCATGCAATCGGTCCCGCTCACCGGTATCGCGCTTTCCAAGTTGGACGGCACGGCGCGCGGCGGTATCGTTATCTCGCTCCGCGAACAGTTAGGCTTACCGATCAAACTCGTCGGCGTCGGCGAGGGCATAGAAGATCTACTCCCGTTCGAACCCGACCTGTTCGTCGAAGCCATGCTTTCGGTAGATTAATGTCGGGTATTGTGATCCGTCCGATGGAAGCTTCCGGTTTCCACCGAACGGTCTTGAGAGAGTCCTCTCCCACACTTATTTTTTGGGGGGGAACATTGTCGCTGGACTGTCTGTGCGGAACGGTAGAGCCGGTAACCCTTCCTTGTTGTATAGATTACAGACGGGGTTGTTCGACCAGGCATACCGCACCGCTTTCGGATTCGCCACCTTTGGCGAGGAGACAAGGATGGTGTCCCCCTCGATCTTCGCATCTGCCCACACGAATTTTTTATCGTCTCCGGCTATCGCAAAACCGGTCAACGGAGTCCCGCCTTTTGCCACCAATCCGCCACCGACATGATCAAACACGAGTCGAATCGTGTTTCCGTCAAGCCCTCCCCGGTTATTATTATAGACGGGACCGGAATACACAACCTTCTTGCCGTAGGTGAGGGCAAGCGCGTTCAATGCCAACCGTCGCCCGACTTCCTGCTTGTTCTTCGGGTGAATATCGTTCGCCTCACCGATGTCTATCGCGGTCGCGATTCCGGTACCGGGCATCTGCCGGGTTGTCAGATACTGTGCTTCCCGCAGGCGGGGCCAGGGGTCGTCTTTCGGTTCGGTATCCGGCGCGAGAAAGTTTGCCAGTTGCACGATGTAGAACGGGAATGAGCCGACACCGAACTGTTCGCGCCAGTCGCCGATCAGTGTCGGGAGGAGCCGACGGTACTGTTCGTCACGCCCCGCGTTCGATTCGCCCTGATACCAGATCGCCCCCTTGATCCCGAACGGCACCAGCGGCGCGATCATGCCGTTGTATAACGCCGTCGCGACGTTCGGATTATTTTCAAGCGGGATCGGGTACGCTGGCGCGTTTTTTATATCCACACCGACCCGGTACTGCCAGTCGCCCGCCAGGGCAAACGGCGTTCCTCCTGTCGGGGTCAGCGTCATCTGTTCCGGCTTACCATGAAATCCTCCACCACCCTGAGTATCCAAAACACGAACAGCGACGGTATTTCTACCGGCTTTTAACAGATTTTCCGGGACCGTGTATTTCCGGTCCGTCAGGTAAGCACTGGTCGAGCCGACTTTCGTCCCGTTTATCCAGGTGGTGTCGTTGTCGTCAATCGGACCGAGGTTCAGAACGGCAGCTTTTCCGGCAACGGAATCGGGCAGAGTGACTTCCTTGCGGAACCAGACGACGCCGTCGAATTGCGGCAACCCCGCCGCTTCCCACGCCGTCGGCAATGACATCGTCTTCCAGCCCGACATTTCGATGTTGTCTGATCTCCACCCTTCCTTTCCTCGAGAACCGGGATCATTTTTGGCGTACCATTCCGTGACCTGGGTTTCGTAACTTGCCTGACTGCTTGCTTTTGCCGCCGATTCTACCTGAGCCACCCCGCTCACAAAATCAGGCATGTTTCTCTTCAAGGCATTCCCACTGACCCACGCCTCGGCGACCGTGCCACCCCACGACGTGTGAATCAATCCGATGGGCACGTTGAGTTCCTTATACAACGCGCGTCCGAAGAAGTATCCGACCGCAGAAAAACCGCTCCATCCGCCAGTCCCGACGGTTTGCGGACTGCAAACGGTCCACTTTGCATTCACGGTATCCGTCGGCTGAAGAGCTGTCGCATGGGGAACCGAAAACAAACGGATTTTAGGATAGTTCGCGGCGGCAATCTCGGCAGGTCCGTCGTTCACCGCGCCGATCCCCATCTCCATGTTCGATTGACCGGAGCAGATCCAAACGTCGCCGACAAGGATGTTATTGAGCGTGACTGTCTGCGCGGAGCGCGTCGCTTTCAGCGTGTACGGTCCCCCCACCGGTAGCGGAGGCAGTTTCGCCATCCACTTCCCCCGCGTATCGGCGATGGCAGACGCCGTTTTGCCCGCCACGCTGACGGCGATTTTCTCACCGGGTTTCGCCCAGCCCCACACGGGCGCGGAAATCCCGCGTTGCAGGACCATATCGTCGCTGAAAAGCGAGGCGAGGAACGGTTTGACCGCCTGTGCCCGCGCCGTCGCCGCAGTGACGGGCAACGTGACTGCTGTCAGAAACAAACCGAGGAAAAAACGTCGTTTCATACGTCATAGTACCTTTTCTTTACTAACGAGGTGATCAAGGCTTTTTCGCACCGCGCGATTGTCGCGCCGTCGGCTTCAGAGCGTCGCGTGTCGCGTTCGCGTCGTTGATGCAACGCATCGCGTCTAATATTGCGCGATAGAGCGCATGCCGTGGATCGTCATTCTGACTGAAGTTGGATAAGATCGGGTGCGCTTTCTCGTCCTGCAGAATACCTAACGCGTAGATCGCCGCTTCCGTGAAACTGGTGTCGTGCCGCGACCGGTTCCCTCCGGCGAGATATTCCGTGACCGCTCCTCGTAGAGAAGGCAGCAGGCGCGGGTTTACGTGAATGGTATCACCGGGCATGAGGTCGCGTAATTGCCTCGCCAGGAATCGCTTGAGCGCGTTGGAATTCGAACCATGAATTGCGGTGTTCTGGTAGCTGCCAGCAGGACGAAGATGATACCACAAACCAGTTTCGCCTCGGTCGCGTCCCCAACGACGGCTTCATAAACTTCGACCACGCCGCCGCTTTCGCCGCGTAGCGATTTCACGGCGGGTTATTGCGACGACATGGTTTCAGCACGAAATAATCGCTATCCTTTTCGCCGCGCGAAATCGGCTAAGAATTCCGCCAAGGCGACACATCCTTCACGCGGGAATGCGTTATAGATCGAGGCTCGGATTCCCCCGACGTTGCGGTGTCCTTTCAAGCCGTCCATGTCCCGCATTTTCGACTCCTTGAGAAATTCCGTTTCCAGTTCCTCGGTCGCGAGTCGGAAAGTGATATTCATCAGGGAACGGTCGCCATTCTCGGCAACGGTCGGGCGGTACAGTTCGGGCGTGGCATCCAGTGCGGAATAGATCAAGCCCGCCTTTTCGCGGTTGCGCGCTTCCATTTGTGGGACGCCGCCTTCCGCTTGCACATGTTTCAGAACCAGATTCAGCGCGTGGATGGCGAACACGGGGGGCGTGTTGTAGAGCGATTCTTTCTCCGCTTGCACGCCATAAGACAACATCGGAGACAGGTTCTTGTTCGCAGTTTCCATGAACGATTTCTGCGCGATGATCATCGTCACGCCCGCCGGACCCGCGTTCTTCTGCGCCCCGGCGTAGAACAGCGCGAACTTGCTGAAATCGTGGTTTATCGCGAAAATATCGGACGACATATCCGCCGTCAGCGGTGCGCCGTTCGGGTCGGGCAACGTGTGAAACTGCGTTCCCTCAATCGTGTTGTTCGTCGTGATGTGCGCGTAGCGAGCCGCTCCCGGCGCGGAAAAAGTCAGTTCTTTCGGGATGCGGTCATAGTTCGTGTCCGCCGAGGACGCGACGACGTTGACATTGCCGCAACGCTTCGCTTCTTTGATGGATTTCGCGGACCATTCCCCCGTATCTATATAGTCCGCAGTCTGCCCCGCCGACAGAAAATTTCCCGGTAACATGGCAAACTGTAGCGACGCTCCCCCGCCCACGAAAATCACACTGTATTCCTCCGGCGACAGGTTCAGCGTTTTGAGCAGATTCGTCATCGCCTCATGGTGAATGGCATCGTAGTCTTTGCCGCGGTGTGATACCTCCAGAATACTCATACCGGAGCCGTTGATTTCCAGAACATCCCGGCTCAACTGCTCCAAAACGGGGACGGGCATGATCGCCGGTCCCGCACTAAAATTGTAGATTCGTTTCATCATTCACCCTTAAAAGTTGCGCGTGTCACGCTTTATTCACGGTATCATAGCGACCGATAAGCGTCAACGAGAAGTTGGGTGATTGAGTAATTGGGTGATTGGGTTATTAGATATACTTCTGGGGGCAGTCATCTGTCTCCCGCCGCCCTCTTTTTACTCTAATAACCTAACAACCTAATAACCTAACCCAATGCGAAT
>JACMIS010000542.1 GCA_014381035.1 Armatimonadota bacterium | reverse complement strand
AGCCTGTTTAATTCGGTGAAAATATTCATGGGATGGATATAGATCTCGTCTATCTACTCTAATACCTTTGTGCACGTATTATATGCCCATCTTGATCTATTGTTGGGCTTTCCCCCGAAAGTGGACATACCCTCAAGCAAGAGGGATAGTTTCGAGCCGTCCGAGACGATGCGGATGGCGGAATCGTTTTTGCCACCCGCAAGCAAGAATAATCTTTGCATGTCCGTTTGCAGCATCAGTCGGTTCAAGAACGGAAGGCAACTTTTCCGAAAGATCATCCCCAGTGATCGGAATAAACGGAACGAACGGCGCGTGATCATCTCTATTTATAGCCAGGTTGTCGCGCAACGTTACGGCTTACGTGGTTCACGGGGAAGCATCACCCGGTCCCGGGCGTCCGGTTTGCCGTCGGTACCCGGTACCAATGCTCCCGCACTCGCCAGTGTGTAGCCGCTTCCTTTACTTTCCGGTTCATATAAGAGCGGTTTCGCGGTGAACGGATCAGCGACAATATTCGCGGGTAGCTTCAGTTCGTCGAGTGTCTTCGGCAACCGGGCATAGTGCCATCGGTGTCCGCGTATCGCGGCGTGGACCGCGAGTAGTTGTAGTTGCAAACGGTCCTCGATGCTTCGTTGCACTATATTCGGTGCACTCAACAGGACGACGCTACGTAACATCAGGGTGATCGGATGACGGTTCGCGTCCGTTTCCACGGTCGGGTCGATACTCATGCGCCCGGTCGGATTCTTCACCAGCGCGAACGCCTTGTCGTAATGCTCGTTGATCACGCCCGACATTTCCCCGAACACCCGCTCGCGCACGGCGGCGTCGGTGCGCAACGTCGTCGCCGCTGTCTCGGCTTCGCGTGACTGCGCTGTTTCCGTTTCTTCCTCGTCCACCGCGTAATGGGATTCCAGTTGCTCGGACACCCCCTGCGGGTCTTCGCGCATCTCCCGCAGGAACCGGAGGCTCAACTCCCGCTCGACCGATAGCGCGGCGATGATCGGGTTCGGCGCGGCGAGCCACTGCCCCGCAAGCCGCGTCAAACGCGAACAATCTTTCGCATTCCAGCTTTCCCGCAACTGCGTTAGTGTCGTGAGCAGAATGGCGTCCAACGCATTGCCTACCAGCCCGGCGATTATGGACATGCCTTTGAACGAGTAGGATAGTTTCAAGCCGTCCGCGACGGTACGGATAGCGGCATCGTTTTTGCCGTCCGCGAGGGCGACATAAATATCGACCGCGAGTAAACGCGCGAGGGAGCGCATCAGTGCGAACGACTGCATGAGCAACACGAAGTATTGGGATTGCGCTACAGACGTGTCGAGCGGATTAACAGCCGGTAAATGGAGCGGTTTGGCGATCCCCTGACGGAACAGCACTAACGCTTCCCGGCATGCCGGGTCCGCAAGGTACGCGCGTCTCTTATCGAGCGTGAATTCGGCGGCGGGCGGGTATGCCGCTTTCGATTCGCTGAGCCGCTGTCCGGCACGGATGATTTCCTCGAAGCCGTTGGCACCGGTCGGTTTCGGAAACAGTTGCTCGAATAAGGGCGGTTTCGGCTCGGTGTCGTCCGACTGCGCGTGTGCCGTCGTTGCGGAGAATAGCCCGAACGCCGGGACGAGCGAGGACAATAACAATCGGCGACTTAACATCGCTTATAACGACGCGCGGTCGGCGAGAAAGTTGCGGCGTGGGTGCAAAACGGTTCGCGTCATTCCGGCATCACTTCGGTTCCACTGTTGGTTTCGCCGGCACAGGAGACTCACGGGGAAGCGCGAACCGCTCCCGTGCGTCCGGCTTGCCATCCTCATCCGGTAGGAGTGCGCCCGCGCTGGCGAGTTTGTAGTTTGTGCCAGGCGGTTCCGGGTCGTACAGTAGCGGTTTCGCGGTGAACGGGTCGGTGACGATGTTTACCGGGAGGTTCAGGTCGTCCAGCGTTTTTGGCAGACGGTCGTTCTCCCAGCGATAGCGGCGGATGGCGGCATGCGTGGCAAGAAGCTGGTTGGTCAGGCGGTTCTCCACGACCTGACGTACCATGAACCGCGCATCCAGTACCAGCGAATCGCGAAGATAGAGCGTGATTTCATGGAATCGGTTTGTTTCGGCGGTGGGTGTTTCGAGTGACAGCCGTTTCGACGGGTCGGCGAGAAGCACGGCGGCGCGGTCGTAGTAGGCGGTTATCGCATCTGCCATCTCGCCCCAGACCCGCGCCCGCACTCCACTATCCACACGCAACTGCTCCGCGAACGCTTCCGCTTTCGTAGTGCCCTCGGTATCCTCGTTCTCGTCCAGATAGGCGAACTGTCCTTCTAATTCGTCGGGTTTAGTTCGCATCCTTTCCCAGTAGGCTTGCGTGCGGTTCCGCTCGGTTGCTACCGTGGTAAGCGCGGGGTCGGGAGCGTTCGCCCGGTTTTTGGCGAACGTCAGCAGGCGGAGGCAATCGCGTTCGGTCCAGCTGTCACGCAGTCGAGTGAGCGGCATCAGCACACTCTGTTCCAACCCGCCACCCGTCATGCCCGTGACCACATCCAGAGACTGAAAGGTATCGGCAACGCGCACGAATGCCAGTACGTCGCCGAGGATCGCCGCGCCTTCGCCGTCCGCGAAACTGACATGCACATGAAACCCTAACAAACGTCCCAGTGAGCGCATCAGCGCATACACCCGAGAAAAGACGGGCAGTTGCGCGGAGGGCGCGACAATAATCGGCTTTCGCAAGCCCTGTCGCAGAAGGGAGAACGCCGCCCGGCACGCGGGATCGGCGATATATGCCCGCTTGACCGTTAGTGAATTCCTGCCAGGGTTCGGGTACGGGGCTTTTGCTTCGCGTAATCGCTCCCCGGCGCGGATGATCTCCTCGAACCCGTTTGTACCAGTCGGGGTCGGAAACAACCCCTCGAAGAGCGCGGGCGGTTTTTCCGGCGGTTCCTCCTGCGCGAACGCGGTGCCTGCACCGAGCACGGGGAGAAGCGAGGACAGTAACAATCGGCGGGTCAACATGATTAAAGGGACGTGTCGGCGTCTGAAAAGTTGCGGCGCGGAAGGGTATTCCTTCCGCGCCGCCGTAGAGGTAACGGGACCGCTTGCCGCTAATTTCTCGGTGTCGTCACCGGGACGAATAACAGCGTTCCGACTGCCGCATTGCTACGCGCCAGATCGCCACTGGGAACGAACAAAACATACTTTACCGGCTTGCTCGCGCCGACCGGGGTGCGCTGAAAAGCACTGATCGTCCCGATGTCCGTGATCCGCCCGACCCCTTCTCCCACACTTTCCGCGAAAACGACTTCCAGGTCCACAAGCGTGTTCCGTCCCGCGAAAGCAACCGTGCGGTTCTGCGGATAAACCACGACCATCCCGCGACCGGCGGGTATTTCGCTGGAGGATATATAGGAGAAACCCTCGTCGCGCTGGCTCGGGCGCGACGCGACCCAACAGTCGTATTTCGCCGTATCCGGAAAGGAAGAGCTTCCCACACTCACGGTCGCGCGAAATAGGCTCGACAACGAGTTGGAGCGCGACGATGTGTTCAAGGGCTCGTTATCGTCCCCGCCACCGCACCCGCCCAGAACAAGCGGAACGAGTGCGAGCAAGGCAAAGGCACCCGCCCATCGTTGCTGAAGCGACAGACGGAAGGTCCGATTATGGTGTCGTGGTAATCGTGGTTTCATATGCGTAAGCGTCAATATCCTATCCTCACCGGTATATTTGCGTCGCCCGCCACCGAGCGTACCCTTGTTATACCCCGTTTTTCGCCGGTGTACGTTAGAGAATCACCGGCACCCGTTGCCGGGTCTTCGCCGACTCGATGGCGGCAAAGACCATGGCGAGACTCTTGATATTATCGTGGCACTCGCCCATCGGGGTTTTGCCGGTCTTCAGCGCGTCCACGAAATCGCGCAAACTGCCCGCGATCCCGCCGGCGACGTCTTGTGGCAGTTCGGCAGTGGCGACGTCGTTCAGTTTCGACATAAAACCGTTCGGTTCCAGAACGGTCTGCACGACGGGCGCACCGGTCCCGTCCCATTTCGCCGTCCCGTTCGCGCCGACCGCCCGCCAGTCGCACTCCCAGGAGGACGCGAGACCTTCCGCACACCACGAGCCGCGATAGGTGAACCGCACGCCGTTCGCCATCTCGAAAAGCGCGGTCGCGGAGGCGTCGCCCTTGTACCACGACCAGGACGGATTGAACTCCTCGCAGTACACGGAAACCGGGTCGGCGTCGCCCAGAAGGTATCGCGCCTGATCGAACGAATGGATCGCCATGTCCAGTAGCAGAACGCTGTCCATTTCGTCGCGGAAGCCGCCGAAGTGTGCGCCGATATAAAAGTCGGCGTTCAGGATGCCGACCCCACCCAGATTCGCCGCGATCTGTTCGCGGAACGCCTGCAAACGTCCGTCGTAGCGTCGGCTCTGGCTGACCATGTAGAGCTTCCCCGAACGCTCCGACGCCGCGATCATTTCCCGCGCCGCCTCCATCGTGTGCGCCATCGGTTTCTCGCCCAGAACGGGAACGCCCGCGTTCAGCGCGGTCACGGAAACATCCCGATGCGCTTCCGGGATAGTGACATCGATCACGAAGTCAGGGCGCACGTCGGCTAACAGTTTGGCGAGATCGGTGCCGGTGACGACGCCGGATAGTTCGAGTTCGTTCGCCGCCGCCTCTGCTGCGCCGTCGCGCAGATCTACCCAGCCGGCAAGCGTCGCCAGTTCCGGGTGTTGCTTGACATTGCGTCCCCATGCCCTACCCATACCGCCCGCACCGACTAGCAGTGCGCGTGGTGCGTTCGGAAACTTCGTTTCCGGTGTGTCGCTCATGTATCCTGACTCCCTCGTGTCAAATGGTTGCGGCGTTTTGCGCGTCGCTACTCGTTTCGTTCGACACGGCGGGGGCAAACTCCTTCGCGCCCCATCGCCGGTAGACCATAACCCAGGCAAACAAAAACAGCAGCCCCGCCGCGATGCCGCCCATAATGTCCGAGGTGAAATGGTTTCCGAGATACACGCGGCTCAGGCAGATACCGAGTGCGAGAAACGTGGTCAGGCCAATCAGCAGTCGCCGCGACGGGCGGGAGCGCACGTGCACTTCGAGCAACACCGCCAGAAACCCGAAGAACATGACCGCCGTCATCGCGTGACCGGAAGGGAACGAGGAACCGTTCGTTTCAAACAGCTTCGCGACTTCGTCCGCCTCGTTCGGACGCGGGCGGTTTACCAACGCTTTCAAGCCGATGTTCAGTACATGACCGAGAATCGCCGCGACCAGTAACAGTCCGCCGACGGGTTTTCGCGCCCGCCACAGCCACGCGAACGCCGGGATGGACACAATAAACAAAGCGGACCCGTTCCCCAGTATCGTGAACGCCCGCGCAACGGCGGTCAATGGCGCACTTTCGCCGCGCTGGACGAACCGGGAGACGTCGGCGTCCCAATCGCGCAAACCGGGGGATTTCGCGATCACGGTGAGCAGAACAAAGATGCCGAGCAAAAACAGGACCGCGATGGTGCCACGCTGTGCACGCAACCACGCTTGCGCCGTCGCGAGTCGTGCAAACCGTTTCTGATGTCGTATAACTTCCGTTGCTGCCATCCTTTACAATCTATCTACCAGCACCTTTAACGCACGCGGCGCGACGGCGATTGTCACCGGCGTCGTTCCGATCACGGTGTCGTCGCAGTGGACATTCATCTTGTGGCGCGACTCGATCCGCACCTCTTTCGCCTTCAGCACCTGTACTTTCGGTAGCGTGTGATGCAGTTGCGCCTTCATCGCCCGGAAGTATGGGATGATCTCGGACAGTTTCAGATCGCCGACGATAACGACGTCCAGCACGCCGTCGGTAAGTTTCGCCTCGGGTGCCATCGGCATCGCATAGCCCATGCGAAAACTGTTCGCCACTTCGCACATCACCGCCCGTTCCGCGTGCAACTCGCCATCAATGTACAGCTTGACACGCCGCGCCCGCGCCGAGGAGAGGACACGAAACGCCGTCCATAACGTCCGCAGAACGCTTTTGTCGGTCGGGTCCTGCAACACCATGGCGTCCGCGAACAGCCCGATTCCCGCCGACTCGGTGAAATACAGGTCGCCGATGCGCCCCAGATCCACCTCGCGGGCAACACCATCCTTGAGCACCCGTAGCGCGGAGGGTAGATCCTGCGGCAGGCGAAGCGCGGTCGCGAAATTGTTCGCGGTCCCCTGCGCAATGATTCCGAGCGTCACCCCGGTTCCGGCTAACGCCTGCACGGCGCAGGCGACCGTGCCATCGCCCCCGGCGACCGCAATCTGCGTCGCGCCGCTTTTCACCAATCGCGCAATCGTTTCCTGCGTATCTTCCGGCGAGGTGGTGTTGATAATATCCAGGTCAAGCCCCTGCTCTCGCCCCAAATCCCGCATCTCGTCCGCACTCGCCGTGGTGCGTAGTGCCCCCGCCTTATCGTTCATCAGGAATGGGATCGGCTGTTGTCCACTCGCATCCACTGCGTCTCCGGTATCCCGTTCCTCTAAAACCGCTGCCATGATCGTATTATCCCCATTCACAGGAATATTCCCGCAAATGCAGGGGTGGCAAACAAACAGGGCAGCAGCCGGTCGGCGGTTGGGCTGAGGTGGGACAGACGTGCGACTATTGCAACAGGCGTACTTGCCGTGTATGATAGGAGAACTCCATGCGGGAGTAGTTCAGTGGTAGAGCGTCTGCTTCCCAAGCAGAATGTCGCGGGTTCGAGTCCCGTCTCCCGCTTCCCCCTGATGTTAGCCCGTCAGTTCTTTCGAGGATACGGGATGCCGTCTAAATACATCCCTCCCTGTTTGCCGGTCGTATCCATAAACACGAAGGCGCGACGCACCACCGTCTCGTCGTCGTATTTCAGAGTGAGGGTGTAGCCGCTCAGCGTGTACGTGCCCTGTGACCCACTCCGGT
>JACMIS010000541.1 GCA_014381035.1 Armatimonadota bacterium | reverse complement strand
GAAGATGCTACGTGGCTTGGTCTTCGATCAGTTTTTTGAGAGCCAGCAATTCGTAAAGATGCGCCTGATCTTTGGGGCGGTTGGCGGCGCGTTTCATGGCGATAAGATCGTCCAGCGACGCGACGCGCACGGCGAAGCCGCCCAGGTCTATCAGGGCGGAACGTTCCCACAGCCCATCGAACGAATCCACACCCGGTATTTGACGCATCACGTCCACTTCACCGAGGTCGGTATACAGGTTCAAGTAACGCACCGCTTGAAGCGTTTGCGTCGTGATCACGAAGTTGTCGTTCTTGGGTCGCCCTAAACCCGCGCGTGGATCGTCGGCAAATAAGTGGCGAGCCGTTCCAGATTCTCCGCCTCGACGGCATACGCAAAGTCTACATCCTGCGTCAATACATCCGCCCCGTGCGCGATCATTGCCATACCGCCAATGAGGACGAACTTTATCTTCGCCGCGTCAAAGGCTCGGACTGCTTTTTTGAGTTGTTCTGGATCTTTCAATGCCGTCCTTCAATTCCATAGCAAATGCGAAGGCTACCCCATGCTTATCCAACCGTTCCGCAGGCGTCATCATCAAATTTTCCCGCAAGTGGGCGAGATCTACACCGTTCTCGTCCTGATCGCCCCAATAGTCGGGGTTCTCCTGCTGGAAGCGGATTATCTCTTCCTCGGCGGCTTTCTGTTCTTCGGGAGTCATGGAACGATTATACCCCGACACATCTCACTCGAACTTCGCCTGCACGCTCGGTTTCGATTCCGAGGAAAGATTTAACCACAAAGGACGCGAAGTTCACGAAGTACACAAAGGGTTTTAAGATTTTACACCTCGCTGGCCAGCCGGATCGCCCTGCTGTATCGGCAAGACCTAACCTTAAAAACCCTTTGTGTACTTCGTGAACTTCGCGTCCTTTGTGGTTGAACCCTAAGAAACGAGACGCAGTTGCATTTTGTCGGGGACGGGAGTGCGGGAAGCGGCGGCGGTTTTGCGCACCAGAAGATCAATCTCGCGGGCGGCGATTGCCTGCGAAATCAGGAAGCCCTGCATGGCGTCGCAACCGAGGGCGCAGAGGGTGGCGCGTTGATCCTCGGTTTCGACGCCTTCCGCGATCACTTCCATTTCGCACGCATGACCGAGTTCGACCAGAGCGCGTACCATCGCTTCGCCTTTCGGGTCTATGCCGATGGGCGTCACGAAGGAACGGTCAATCTTTAAAACATCAAGCGGGAACGTGCGCAGGTATGACAGCGATGAGTAGCCCGTACCGAAGTCGTCAATCGAAAGGCGGACGCCGAGGGCTTTCAGATCTTTGAGTCGCTGCTTGACATTCTCACCCTTTACCAGCATTCCCTCGGTCATCTCTATGTCGAGGTATTCCGCAGGCAAATCGGAATCGCGTAGCACCTCGGCGATCAGGTCCACGATCCAGGGTTGCTCGAACTGCCGCCCGGACAAGTTGACGGAAACACGGATCGGGGTCCCCGCTACTACCCAGCGTGCCGCTTGCGCGGTCGCTTCGCGCAACACGAAGTCGCCAATCGGGATGATCAAGCCGGTCTCCTCGGCGAGAGGGATAAACTGCCCTGGAGAAATCTTCCCCAGTATCGGCGACTCCCAGCGGATCAGTGCCTCGACGCCGAAAATCTCCCCGGTCGCGAGGTCCACCTGCGGCTGATAGAGCAGGTATAACTCGTTTTTGTCCAGTGCCTTCCGCAGATTGTTTTCCAGTTCGAGGCGGTCTTTCGCACGGGCGTTCATCGTCTGCGAGTAGACACGGTACGAGTCGCGTCCTTCCTCTTTGGCGCGATACATCGCCGTATCCGCGTTCTTGAGCAGGGTCGCCGAATCGGTGCCATCGCGGGGGGCGAGAGATAGCCCGATACTCGCAGTGACAAACAGTTCCTGACCGTCGATGTCGAACGGCTCATCCATCGCCTCCAACAGTTGCCGCGCGGTTTCCTCCACGATCTCCTGACCGGCGACATCGGGGAGCAAAACCGTGAACTCGTCGCCGCCCATTCGTGCCACGGTGTCGGTCCGCCGCAGTTGCGCCCGGAGACGTTGCGCTACCTCTTGCAGTAATTTGTCGCCGACCGGGTGTCCCAGAGTATCGTTGATTTGTTTGAACCGGTCCAGATCGAAGAAGAGAATACCGACTTGCCCGTCGGAGCCTTTCGCGGTGTGGACGGCATCGGCGAGACGGCGGTCGAATAGGGTGCGGTTCGGGAGTCCGGTCAGAGCGTCATGTGTCGCCTGATGCGCGATCTGCTCGGCGGCGTTGCGTTGCTCGGAAATATCGCGTTGCACCGACATCCAGCCACCGGGCAACCCGTTGGCGTCGTAAATCGGCTGGATATTCAGTTCGACCCAGAACGGCGAACCGTCTTTCTTGTAGTTGAGCAGTTCGACACGCACTGGCTGGAACGCGAACAGTTTTTCCTGGAGCAGGGCGACCGACGCCGGGTCGGTTTTGGGTCCCTGTAGCATCTTCGGCGACGACTGCGCGAGTTCTTCCCGCGAATAGCCGGTCATGCGCTCGAATGCCGGATTAACATAGATCAGTCGCATCGTTTGCCCCGGTTGCATCGGGGCTTCATACAGCATGATCACGTCGTTCGTGGATTCCACGGCGGATTCGAGGCGGGTCGCCTTCGCCATCGTCCGTTGCATCTGGCGCACCTGCATTTCGAGGGCGTTTTTGGTTTCTACCAGTTCCGTTTCCCGAGCGACCAGATGGGACTCCAACTGCTGGTAGGCGGCACTGACTTTCGCACGGTTCCGCTCCTCGGTCTGCAGAGCGAACGCGAACTCTTTTTCCTTGCGCGAAGTCGCGGACAGGCTCTTTCTCGCCCCCATACCCAACACCCCGAGCGAACCGAACCCCAGCAACGCCGCGCCCGCTTTGAAAGGGAGCGTGTTCGGCAGACCGGCGGGCTTATCCGTTGCGGGCCTGCCCGTTTTCCGGGAAGGCGGAGCAGGCGGGGAAGCGGGAGGCGCGGGCAGAAACGATAAACCTAGTAGCGCGACAACAGAAATACCGGTCCCGATCAGTCCGGCACGCACCAGGCTCGAAGCGTTCCGCGTGTCGGTTGGCAAGGCGAAAGCACTATCGGCAACGGGGGCGATAGGGTTGGCAGGACGCATTTTTTCCAGAGTGGGAGGCGTTGTCATTCGTTCGCTTTTAATCCGTTTCGTCTTCTCGGTACTTTTACCGGTCAACCGCCGCCGGAGATGTTTGCACTCCTCCCCGGTAGCGGGTATAAACCGCATGGCGTCGGCGATTCGCGGAAGTTTTTCCGTAGCGGGGTATACCCCGTAAATCGTCTGGATGCCTTTTGGCGT
>JACMIS010000540.1 GCA_014381035.1 Armatimonadota bacterium | reverse complement strand
TCGGCCGGCAGCCGCGCTCGGCGCACGACTTCTTCGTCAAGTATCAGGATCGCATACTGTTCGGGAAGGATTCGTTCCAGCCCGAGGAATACGCGTACTACTGGCGCGTGTTCGAGACGCGCGACGATTACTTCGATTATTACCGCGACTACCACGCGTCTTGGAAGCTTTACGGGATTGACCTTCCCGACAGCATTCTGAAGAAGGTCTACTATCAGAACGCGCTGAAGATCACTCGAGGCCTCCCGCAAGCTGCCTGGCCGCGATAAGTAAGGGCTGTCTGGGAACGTCGATTTATGTTCTCAGCGTCGCACGCGCCTAGCGACCCTCATCCGAGTGGACAGTGACATTTCAGCTACCATATTACGGGTGAATGCCGGATTCCCAACCGCGAGGAGCAACGATGAACTCACGCGCTCAGCAACCCCTCTGCACCGTTTTGACCGGTCTCGCTCTTCTCGCCTCCGCTCTCGGTGCTCAGACCCCCAGCGGCTCGACCGCAACGCCTGCGCGGTTCAAGGCGATCTTCGAGCCCGTGAGCTATCCGCAGGATCTCGAGTTGACCGACATCGTCTTCGTCAATGATTCCGTGGGGTGGGCGTCCGGTGCGGCGGGCACGATCCTCAACACCCGCAACGGCGGGAAGACCTGGACGGCGCAACTAGGGGGCGACCCCCGGGGGGCGGGCAGGCCGATCGCCGAGCTCCGCTTTCTGAGCGACAAAGTCGGATTCGCCGCGCAGAGCACCGATGGCGGTGACCATCGCCTCTACCAGACCACAGACGGTGAGACGTGGTCGGAATCGGGAACTGTGGGCCAGCATCGGGGCGACTTCCAGTTTACGTCGGCCGAGAACGGCGTGTACCTGTATGGCAAGGAGATATTTCATACGACAGACGGTGGGAAGAACTGGAAATCGGTCTACTCGTGCGATATCAGCGTCGTCGTGCAGGGCCTCACCCGGAATGCGGCGTGCCACCTCGAGAGCGTCCATTTCCCTGCTCCACAGATCGGCTATTCGGTAAGCCGGAATCTGGAGAACGCCGCATTCGTCATCGCAAAGACGACCAACGGAGGGGCGGACTGGACGGCTTGGGCGGTCCCGGACCCCGCAGCCAGCGCCGAGTACATCGTGTTCACCGACGAGAACACCGGATTTATCAAGATGTGGGGCGGAAAGATCTACTCGACTCGTGACGGCGGGAAGACATGGGCCGGCGTCGCTGGCGCAACGCTGGAGGGCGGCAAAGCTGCAAAGGTCAAGTTCGTAGATCGGGAGGTAGGCTGGGGGATGTCGCCCTATGGGTCCCTCATCTACACGGTCGACGGGGGGAAACGCTGGATGTCCAGAAAGTTGCAGTTCCCCGCCGGCATCAACGGGTTCACTCTGACGTCGCGAAGACGGGGATACGTCGCGGGCGAGCACGGTATGGTCTATCGCTACAGCATAGTGCCGATCGGTCATAAGGCCGCTAACATGATCGAAGCGCCAGCGATGCCCGCGGGCTCCGCCAGGTGACCGGACTGGGCACGACGTCTCGAATGCTCGCGCCCGCTTGCGGGTCAAGTCTGATCCGCGAACATCCTTCGGTAGTGCCGATACCAGTCGCTTTGAAACACCTCCGAGGGATCGAGGCGCCGCTTTAGCCGGAGGAATTCAGGGAACTGCGGATACGCAGCCGTTACCTGCCTGCGCTCCGCCCAGCGGTGGTAGGTGAGGTAGTAGCTGCCCCCGTACGAAAGTCCGCGGTCGATGAGCCGGCGGAAATCCTGCTTCGCCTTTTCGATGCCGGCTGCATCCGGCATCACGTGAATGTTGAAGATGATGCAGGCGTATGACTGCTTCGCCCAGGCGAGCATTGTCTCTGTGTCACGCTCGATCAAACGGATAGTCCCGTAAATCAGATCGGTTCGGTGCTGCAGGAAATCGGAGCGCACATCTGCCAGGAAACGAACCAGAGAATCGCGCGGGACGTAAATCTCCGTGATCATCTCACCGCCGTGCGCGCGCTCGCCGAGCCGGTCCGCCAGCGCCTCATGATAGTCGGGGATGTATGTGCTCATCTGGTGCTCGTCGGACCAGTAGTACTGACCAGCGGTCGTGAGGTAGTAGCCCGAGTAAGCCTGAAATGCCCGAGCACGATCCATGTGCGCCAGATAAATCAGCTCTTTCCAGTTCTCCGGCTTGAGCGACGCGCGGTTGGTCGGCATGGTGATCGAGTTGTCCACTGGACGATAGC